>CBFGVD010000233.1:0-5845 GCA_965651965.1 uncultured Verrucomicrobiaceae bacterium
CGGCAGGCAAGGGGAAATTGGGTCCGCCGGGTCCGCGGGATCGTGCCGGAGCCCCGGCGCTCAGGGTTTGGTCACCTGCAGGTCGAAGAACACCCCGGAAGCGGGGTTGCCGGTGACGGTCGCCGTGACGGTGGTGGTGCCGGGTACCGGCGTGTCGGGCGCGGCCGTGAAGGTGACCGTCGTCCCGTTCCTGCTTTCGCCGGATTCGGTCCATGTTTCGAGATCGAGCGACCAGCGGTAGCGGGCGCTGATATCGCGGGCCGGTTCCGGATTCGAGGGATGCCGGAAGGTGATGGTGCCGGCATTTCCGGCCACGCCCTGCACGCCCGGATTCGGCGAGTCCGGGCTGGTGCCGAAGAAGTTTTCGAGCCCGTTTGCCAAGCCGTCGTGGTCGGGATCATCGTTGAAGCCGTCCGCGGCTCCGATGGCGGGATACGCGGCGATCCAGTTCACGAAATCGGGAGCCGC
The DNA here is from genome assembly GCA_965651965.1 of uncultured Verrucomicrobiaceae bacterium. Classification (GTDB taxonomy): domain Bacteria; phylum Verrucomicrobiota; class Verrucomicrobiia; order Verrucomicrobiales; family Akkermansiaceae; genus Haloferula. Next base: position 469 of record CBFGVD010000233.1, read on the forward strand.
GGCGGCCGGGGCGCTGTAAAGGAAGGCGGCGGGTGCCAGCGCGCCTTCCGACAGCCGGATGTCGTCGATATGGCCGATGAAGCGGTCGGCATGGCCGCCGTTGTAGAGCCCGCGGGCGACCGTGAAGACCCCGGCATCCCAGTCGCCGCCGTCGCCCGCGCCGGTGGAAATCGCCGGATTCGCGCTGGACGAGATGTCCAGGGTGCCCAGGAGCGTGTATTGCGGATCCCCGTCGCTCAGGTTTTTCGCGTAGAGTGCCAGGGTCTCGGAATCCGAGGTGGCGGCCACCGCATGCCATTTCCCGTCTTCCAGCGTGTTGGCGGCGGAAAGGATATCCCACAGGTTGCCCGCGGCGTCCGTGAACATGAACCGCAAGCCGCCGTCGGGTGCTATCGTGAAGTAGAGCGCGGCGAGCGCGGGGTCGGCGGCGTGGGCTCCCTGGCTGTCGCGGCCGAGGAAAGTCTGGAAGCCGTTGGTGGCATCATCCGGACGGATGGCGGCTTCGATCGTCCATTCCCCGGGGGACCATGCCGTCAGGGAGGTGCCGGTCGCGGACAGGGCCGGGAAGCCATTGGAATTCCGCACGCTCAGCGTGTTCGCGGCCCCGCTTTGGGGCGTGGTGGCGGCGGGGACTTCGGCCCGGTAGCCGTGCCAGTTGCCGCTCCATGCGGAGAGATGGTTGGCCCGGCCGGACAGGTCGGTGATGCTGCCGTCGTAGCGGCCCGCGCCGGTCCGGGAATAGGGCACGTCGGTATTTGCGGTGCCTTCCTCGAAGTTCCAATGGGCGATGGTCCCCGCCGCGGGCGCGGTTCCCTTCGCCGCCAGGTCCGCGTGGAAGACGTAATCGCCCGCCAGCGGATTCACGCCGCTGCCGATCGTTCCGGCGCTATCGCCGCGAAAGGCGGTCCCCCCGGCGTAGCTGCCGTTGCGCGAGCTGTTCAGCTCGAGAAATGGAGCCCCGTCCAGCGGCGCGGCCGCGAAATAGCAGGTCGTGTCCGGGGCGAGTTGCACGCCCAGGCCGGTGAGGTTGAAGGTCAGGTAGCGGCCGGTGCCGCTGTCGCCCCCGCCGGTGATTGCGGGGCCGTCGTACGCCGCGGTGTATTTCAGGATCGGGGTTTTGCCGGAGCCGGCCATCGTCCCGATTTCGATTTCCCAACGGTCGCCGGGCTGGATGTCGTAGTAGGTGCCGTCCGCGGTGAAGGCGGGCCAGTTTACGTGCTGGAAAGTGAAGGCCGTGAGGATGTAACCTTGAGGGTCGGAGCCGGTGGTGAAGGTCTGGCCCTTGCCGCTGCGGTCTTCGGCCAGGTAGGTGGATTCATCGTTGTCCCCGGAAGTGCCGGTGCCCCCGATGGTGTCGGGTTCCCCCAGGTCGCCGGCCAGGTAAAAAGCATCCCCGCCGTCGGGCACCGGCGCGGCGAGGCTGCTGGAAACGGGGGCCGGCTCCGGCGCGAAGACCGCGATCCGCAGGATGGCGTCCGAACTGGCACCCGAGGGATCGCTCGCGCGCACGACGAAGGTGTTTTCACCGTTGGCTCCGGCCCCGGGTTGGCCGGAAAGGGTGCCGTCCGCCGCGACCGAGAGCCAGTCCGGGCCGTCCAGTTTGGTGAAGGTCAGGGCATCGGAATCCGCGTCGCTGGCAAACGCCGCGAGCGACTCCCCGGTGTAGGGGGCGAGGAAGGTGGCGGCCGGCATGGTGATCTCCCCGGAAGAGAAGGCCGGGGCCTGGTTCGCGCTCTGGCCCCAGAGGGACCAGATCTCGGGGCCGTCGAGCGCCTTGCCGTAAATGCGGAAGTCGTCGATGCGGCCGTTGAAGAGCGGGTCGGGATACTGGCTCTTGCCGATGTAATTGTTGGTGGCCGGGAAGTCGGCGGGGCTGCTTTGGATGCCGAAGGCGGAGCCCGCCGCCCTGCCGTTCACATACAGGGTCATGTAGCTTCCCTTCAGCACCGCCGCGAGGTGGACCCATTGTCCCGTCGCGAGCGTCGGGACGCTGATCTGGTATTCGCTGTTCTTGCCGTAGATGGCGTCCTTGAGCGCCAGCCGCATGGACCCGCCGCCGGCCTTCGGCGTCAGGAAAAGATACTGGTAGGTGCCCGTGCCGAAATCGAAGACGCGCTGCCAGTCGTTGCCCCCGTCCCAGCGGACCCAGGTGGCCACCGTGAGGTCGCGCGTGCGCCCGAGCGCGTCCGGCAGGTCGATGTAGTCGTCGCTGCCGTCCAGATCGATGGCCTGGCCGGTCTTCCCTGCGGCGTATCCCGGCGAGCCGGAGACCGTGCCGTGATTGCCGTTCAGGCTGTCGTTGGCATTGCCTTCGAAGGCCCAGCGGCCGAGAGCGGGGGAAGCATGGACCCAGAGCCGCCGCGCGCGGCTATCGAGCGTTTCCCCGGCCCCGGTGGCGGCGCAATGGTAGCTGCCCTCGTCCGCGGCCTCCGCATTGGCGATCCGCAAGACCGCGGTCGTGGCTCCGGAAATGTCGCCGCCGTTTGCAAGGGCGACCCCGTCCTTGTACCACTGCCAGGCATAGGCCATCGGCGACTCCACGCGGAATTCCGCCGTCTCCCCGGCGACCACCGCGGCATTCCGTGCTTCCCGCGTGTAGGACATGATGCCCATGTCGGCACGTATCGCAGCCTGGATCCGGATCATCCAGACGCGCTCGATGAAACCGTCCTCGTTCTCGTAGTTGAAGCCTCCCGGCCAGACGGCATGGCCGTCGCCATGCAAGCCGTCGGCGTAGGCATTGAAGGTATCGAGCTGTACCTGATTGCCGTACTGCCCTTTCCACACCCCGCCGGCGATCAGGTTGTGGTAATTGGGACCGGTTCCCATGCCGAAGGTGTGCGCGCCCTCGTGGAGCGCCACCCGGACGCTCCGCTGGCCGCCGTAGCCCATGTAGCCGTCATAGTTGGCTTCCGCCGTCGGAATGCCCGCGTTGTAGAATACACTCCAGTGTTTGTTGAAGGAAGCGTAGGTGTTGCAGAGTTCCGCCGCGGTGGCGACGGATGCCGCGACCTGCTGTTCTTCCGGGGAATTGCCGAGATTCAGCGTGTAGGTCACATCGCCGTGCACGGGCTGCGCCAGCGCGGCGAGAAGGAGGCTCATTAGCCCGGTTCCGGTGAGTGCAGGCAGGATCCGGGCGCGGGAGCCCGGACTTTTGGATATGTATGACATCTGATGATTGGGTTTATTCCTCGAGGGGCGATCCGAGGTTAGGCCCGGCGCTTGGGTTCGCCTTTCGGGCTAAAATCGAGTCACTTGCTACGAGAATCTTGCCATGAAGGGCTAGTATGGAAGTCGTATTGTAATGGTATGATTGCGACGTTCGATGTCATCAATGGCCGTTCTTTGGTGTATCGCGGAGGAAGGGTCCCGTGGCGGGGATTGCGAGGAGGGCGGAAATCTGCGAAAGCAGGCGGCGATGAAAGCGAGGTGCGCTCGGACTTGCCGATGAAAGGGGAGGCGGTCCAGGCGAAGCCCGCATGGGTGCTCTTCGGCGGGTGCATCCTGGCCTTCATCGCGGCGGCGGTGAATGCGGACTTCATGCTCCGGCTGGGTGTATCGGTCAGCCATCTCACGGGGGATCTTTCCCGTATCAGCGCGGAAGGTGTCCGTGCGGGCGACGGCCGGTCGGGAGAGGCCGTGGTCCTCGGGCTATCCGTGGCGGGCTTCGTCGCGGGGGCGGGGACGGCGGGTTTCTTCATCCACCACCCGAATCTCCATCTCGCGCGGCCCTACGGGCGCTCGGTGATCTTTGTAGGCTTGCTCCTCATGGCCAGCCACGCGTTGTCGCGGCATTCGGTCCCCGTCGCCTGTCTCGTCGCGGCCTGGGCTTGCGGGATGCAGAATGCCTTGGCCACCCGCTACCGCGGTCTCGTGCTGCGTACCACCCACATCACCGGCTTGCTCACGGATTTCGGCCAGTTCGCCGGGATGCGGCTGCGGGGGCACCCCATCGAAAGCTGGAAGATCACTACGCCCCTGCTGCTGGCACTCTCCTTTGCCGTGGGTGCGACCGCGGGGGCGCTCCTGAATCTCAGGACGATCATCCCCGTCACGCTGGCTTGCGGGGGCGTGCTGGTGGCGGGCGGGCTTGCCTGGTCGGTGTTGAAACGCAGGCCGAGGCATGACAGTTAAAATCAAACGGGTTTGAAATATGGCGAAAGCGGCATCAGGCTCCGGTCGTAGCTCCGCCTGGCCATGATCCGACCCCTGTTTTTCGCGCTCGCTCCTTTCGTGCTCTGGGGAATCCACGCCCTGGCGCAGCCGGAGGCGGAGAAGCCGCCGCTCCAGCCGGCCCGCTTCACCTCCCTCCCGCTCGGCAGCGTGAAGCCCGAAGGCTGGCTGAGGCACCAGCTCGAACTCCAGCGCGACGGCTTGACCGGCCATGCGCATGAATTGCTGGATGCGGCCGGGCCGGACAGCGCCTGGCGCGGCGGCGCGGGCGAAAACTGGGAAAAGGGGCCTTACTACCTGAAGGGCTTGATCCCCCTTGCCTGGGGCCTGGACGACGCGAGGCTGAAAGCGCGGGCGAAGGAGTGGGTGGATGCGATTCTCTCCAGCCAGCGTACGGACGGCTTCTACGGACCCGCCAACAACGACGACTGGTGGCCGCGCATGGTGGTGAATCATCTCCTGCGCGATTTCCACGAGGCCACGGGAGACGAGCGGGTGCTTCCTTTCCTGACGAAATATTACGCGCACATGGATGCCGCCCTGGACGCCCGCCCGCTCCAGGACTGGGGGAAATCGCGCGCGGGGGACGAGATCGAGACGGTATTCTGGCTCCACGCCCGCACCGGGGAGGCCTCGCTCCTGGAGCTTTCCGACAAGCTGGCAAAGCAGGCCTATCCGTGGACGGATATCTTCACGAACAACCGCTTCCTGGAATTCGGAGACGACTTTCAGCCGAAGCACGGGGTGAATATCCCGCAGGCATTGAAGATGCCCGCGCTCTATTCCCTGCGCTCCGGCAGCGAGGCGGACCGGAAAGCCTATGCCGCCGGGGTGGCGAACCTGGACCGGGATCACGGGCTTGCGGTGGGCATCAATTCCGGCACCGAGTTCCTGGCCGGGCCTTCCACCACGCAGGGGATCGAGCTCTGCTCCGTGGTGGAGCGAATGCTCAGCGATGCGAGCGTGCTGAGGACTCTCGGCGACCCGGCCGCCGGGGATAGCCTGGAGCGAATGGCCTTCAACGCCCTGCCGGGCTCCGTCTCGGAGGACATCCGCCAGCACGTCTATTACTGCCTGCCGAACAACGTGATGGCGACCCGCGGGCACAAGGGCTTCAACCAGGACTACGAGAATTGCAACACGCCCGGCCCGGTCTCCGGCTTCCCGTGCTGCTGCTACAACTTCCACATGGGCTGGCCGAAGT
>CBFGVD010000234.1:0-5801 GCA_965651965.1 uncultured Verrucomicrobiaceae bacterium
CGGCAGACCACCAGGGCCAGCACGGCCAGGAGAGCGATGACCGTGTCCATGCCGCCAGCGATCCCGAGCACGGCGGCCAGCGGCTCGCTGGCGACCCAGGCGCTCCCCGTGACCGCGAAAATCAGGATCGTGGCGATCCGCGGCGCATTCCAATCGAAGGGCATGCGCCCGGGCAGATTGAAGGGCACCCGCCGCGGGCGGAAACAGAGGCGGAGCGCGATCACCATCAGGGGCAGCAGCACCAGGACCGCGGGCAGGCCGAACTTCAGCCACTCCGTGAAACCGATGCCGAGCTGCCGTGCCGCGATGCCATTCGGCGGCGTGCCCACCAAGGTGCCCAGCCCCCCGATACTCGCGGCGTAAGCCGTACCCAGCAGCAGGAAGAGCGCATTCCGCGAAGCGGTCCCCTCCGCCTTCAAGCGGCCGAGGATTCCGAGCACCAGCGGGATCATGAGCGCGGTGGTAGCCGTATTGCTCATCCACATCGAGATCACCGCGGTCACGCCGAAGATCAGGTAGGAGACGCGCAGGAAGTCCCCTCCCCCCGCGTGGACGATGCGATTGGCGATCCAACGGTCCAGCCCTTGGGCGGCCATCGCCGAAGCCAGAGCGAACCCGCCGAAAAACAGGAAGATCAGCGGATCGGCGAAGCCGGCAAGCGTGGATTTGATCTCTCCCGTCCCGGTAACGACGGCCAGCACGGGCACCAGCAGGGCAGTGGCGGCCAGAGGCAACGCCTCCGTAACCCACAGGAAGGCGATGCACAGGAAGATTCCGAGACCGAGCCTCACCTTCGCCGGATCGAGCCCCTCCGCGGCGGTCACCGGGAGCAATTGCGCCAGGGGCATGAGCAGCAATCCGGCGGCAAGCAGCCAGATCTCCCGGCGGCGGATGAAGGAACACCCGCCATCGCATGCGTTTTCCGCCGGGGGACGCTCTTCATCCATCGTCCCGTTTTATTTGTGCGGGGCATTCCTGTCCTGCAAGAAGGAAGAAAACGGACGCACCTCCCTGCATGGGAAAGCGGCTCCCGGGAAAGACGCTACTCCTCCTCGTCCTCGCCCCCGGCCGGGACCGCGGCGGGCTCCAGGCGGCGGAAATGGATCTGGCCCACGCGGCGGCCGTCCGTGCTGGTGACTTTCGCTTCCCAGCCGTTGATCTCGATCGTCTCCCCCACTTCCGGGAAGCGCCCGAGCTGCTGGGTGATGTAGCCGCCCACGGTGGTCACTTCCCCGCTTTCCAGCTCAAGCTCTTCCGACATCCCGGCGAGGTCGTTCAGCGTCATCGAACCTTCGACCACGAACTCGTTGTCGTTGATCCAGTTGGATTCCGGCTTCTCGTTGTCGAACTCGTCCTGGATATCGCCCACCAGTTCCTCGATCACGTTGTCGAGGAAGACGATGCCCACCGGCGTGCCGAATTCATCCACCGCCATGGCGAGGTGGGCGCGCTCCTTCAGGAAGAACTTCAGCAGCATGTCCAGCGGCATGGTGTCCGGCACCATCTTCAGCTCGCGCTTGATGCGCATCAGGTCCGGATCGGGCGTGCCCACCAGTTTCAGGATGTCCTTGATGTGGATCAGGCCGATGGCGTTGTCCAGGTGGCCGCCCTTCACCAGGGGGAAACGGGTGTGCTTCGTCCGGCGGGCGATCTCCAGCGCCTTCTCGAACGGTTCGTCGGAATTGAGCACCACCACTTCCTGCCGGGGCGTCATCACGTCACGCACCCACAGCTCGTTCAGCTCCAGCGCGTTGATGAGAATTTCTCGCTCCGTTTCGGTGACTTCCTGGGCCCGCTCGCTTTCCGCGACGAGCAGGGCCAGTTCGTCGGAGGAATGGATGTGCTCGCCTTCCGCCACCGGATCGATGCCGATCCATCTTTTCAAGATCCAGTTCGCGGTGCCGTTCAGCACGCGGATCGCCCAGTGGAAGCCGGTATAGAAAACGTGCAGGGGTCCGGCCAGCACCATGGTGGTGGCCAGCGCCTTGCGGATGGCGATGGACTTGGGCAGCAGTTCGCCGATCACCACGTGCAGGAAGGTGAAGGAGGCGATCGCCAGCAGGAAGGAGATCACCTTGATCGGACCGAAGGTCTTGCCGAAAAGCTCCATCGAGACCGGCACCCCCAGCTTGTAGAGCGCGGGCGACACGAGGGCTTCCACGAACGGCTCCCCCAGGAAACCGAGCGCCAGCGAGGCGATGGTGATGCCTAGCTGGTTCGCGGACAGGTAGCCGTCCAGGTGGCTGACCACATGGTAGGCCGTCTTGCCGGAGCGGGTGCTCTTTTCCTTGTTGATCGCCTCGATCTGGCTCGGGCGCACCTTCACGATGGCGAACTCCGAGGCGACGAAGAACGCATTCAGCAGCAGGAAGAAGACGATGCCCGCGAGATAGAGGGCCACCTCTCCTCCGGATGGGAATTCCGTGCGCAGACCCGCGGCCGCTAGCGGTAGGATGTCGGGGAGGAAGTTCATCCCGAACTAAAGCTTTTCGTAAACGCCCTGATCCCGGCGTTCGAGCACGGTGAAGCCCGCCGATTTGGCGTCGCTCACGGAAAGCGGTTTCGCGATCCGCGGCGTGTTCACCTTGGAAATCACCTTGCGCACCGCATGGCGGCAAAGCGGGCACTGCTCGAGTGCCGGGCGGTCGATCGGCCGCCTCAGTTCAAACCCCTTGCGGCATACGCGGCAAGATCGCTCCGGATCTTCGGGGCTTTCGGAAATATATTCGTAGATGGGCATCGATGGGACGGAAGATCGGGCGGTTACCGTCTTCCGTCAACCGTGGCGGACGGCGAGCCGTTTTACCAGCTCGACTTCGTCACGCCCGGGATCATTCCGTGCGAGGCAAGCTCGCGGAAGCTGATACGGGACAAGCGGAAGCGGCGGATGAAAGCGCGGCGGCGGCCGGAGTATTCACAACGGTTCACCAGACGGGTCGGGCTCGCGTCACGCGGCAGCATCGTCAGACCGATATAGTCCTTCTCGGCCTTCAGCTTGTGACGGAGGTCGGCATACTTGGCGACGGTGCGCGCCTTGCGCTCGTTGCGGGCAATCCAGCTCTTCTTAGCCATAATTCGGGGCGCGGTGGATACCCTATGCGCAGGCCGATGCAAGCCCAAACTTGCGATTTCCGGAGGATCGGGACTCCATGGGCGGATTCCGGCGAAAAAAAAGCGGGATCGCGAGATTGGATCCCGCCTCTCACCTCGTCGCGATCGGCCGCTGCCAGAATTTCGAGGGCGGCGGGTCGTTCGGGCGGATCACCACGATCCCCGCGTGCTTGGAGTTGCCGTAAAGGTAGTCCGTGATCGGCCGGTCGATGATGGTCATGCGGCCCTTGTCCCGGTCGGAGGTGGCGTGGGTGAAATAGGCCCGGCCTTTCAGCTTCACGATCAGGCCGACGTGCGAGGTGTAGCCGTATTTCCAATTCGTGGTGATGGCGCAGACATCGCCGTCCTGGAGATAGCCTTCCACCGCCCGCACCTTGTTCTTCGGGATGTGATACACGGGCAGGCGCGAAACCCGGGCCTCGATCCGGCCCATTTCCGGGAGCAGGCCGGGATTGTTCCGCAGGTAGCGGTAGCTTTTCCACTGTACCGTCATTTCCCGGATCTCCCGGCTCAGGCGTTTGGCTCCGGGCAGCCTCGGCGTGATGTTCTTGGCCAGCCCGCGGCGCTGGTTGTCGTGGAAGACTTCTTCCAGGTGGTGCATGCGGCTGAGGTAGCTGCCGGTGCAGCGGCCGTCCCGGTAGCGCTCCAGTTCCACCATGTGAAGCATGTCCTGCGGGGTGTAGGGGGCGGGCTTGTAGCGGAGCATCCGGGCGAAGGCCAAAGCGTTCTCGTAATAGGTCCAGCAATCCATCGCGCCCAGGTTCACCACCGGGGATTCGACCCTGTCGTGCACCTCCAGCGTGTAGTTCACGTAGGGTGTGCCGACCATCGCCCGCGCCACGCGGATGGTGCGCGGGCCCAGCGGGAGCTGCCGCCAGTTTTCCCGCTCCGCCTGCCGGACCAGTTCGCGGAATTTCGCCTCGCCCTTGAAGACGGTGCCCATCGGCAGGCGCGGGGCGCTCGGCGGCGTCACGGTGTGCTGCGCGGCGGCCGGCAGGGCTGCCAGGGCGAGCGCGGCAAAGGCGATCACGGCTTTCATCCCGCCATCCTACGGATCGGCCCCGGAAAGCAAAGAAGCATTCGGGCGAATCCGGCGGGAACCGGGGAAATACGCAGTATTTGCCTTTCTCCCCGCCGCGGGCCCATCCTCCGCGGCCATGAGCGAGCCCTACGAAACCCCGCGCAGCCCCCGCGACGAAATCGCGGGCCTGCCCTACTTCCCGCGCCTCTGCCACAAGGTCCGGCTCCACGCCGCCGGACGACTGCATCCGCAGTATCATGCGAACCTCGGCTCCGGCATGGATCTCTGGACCTGCCAGTTCCTGGGCGTGGACTACCCGGCGCTCGCGGAGCGGGTCCGCGGCGGTGCCACGGATGAGGAAGCACTCGCCTGGGCCCGGGAAACGGGACTTTCCCGCCCCGACCACGAAATCGCCTGGTGGAAGTCCTACATCCGCACCCGCGGCTTCCGGGATGATCTGGCGGAGCGCCTGACCCAGCGGAAGGCGGAATCCGGCTTCCGGGACCGTGCCGATATCCTGACTTTCATGGACTACATCGACGCGGACGAAGGCAGGATGTGACAATCCAACGGTTAGGGGGAAAAATCGGACTTGCGGGTCGGTTCATTTTAATTAAACATCAAGACATCATCCTTGGTGCCGCTGGCTTTCCGGTGTCACCGCACCCCACCGAATGATGAAGTTCCCCCTGTCCAGATTCCTGCTGCCGGCATTCGCCCTTTTGACCCAGGCTGTTGATGCCCAGGTCATCGTGGATGAAAACACGGAGTTCAAGAACGCCTTTTTCGCTTCCCAGATCCAATTCCTCAGGGGGCCTTCCGCGGATCTCGTGCCTCAACTCGCGGGATTCAACTTGTTGGAAAAAAGCGGCTACGGCCCGGGCTACATCTACGATTTCTGCGCGAATTTCGACCAGGGGGACGGGGTCAACTGGACTTTCGACTCCGTGACCGCCGGCATGGGCGGCTTGGGCCGGCAGAGCGAGATCGGCGCGCTCTTTTCCAATGCGATCCCGGAATTTAACGGTTACCTCGCGGATTACATCAGCGACAACAACGGGGACTGGAGCTACCCGGATGATCCGGACCTGGTTGACGAATACGACAACCTCCAAGGCTACGCAGCCGGGATGCAGATCGCGCTCTGGGAACTGATCCACGAGGACGCGAGTTTCCTCACCATCGACAACACGGACGGCAACTCCGGCAATTTCCGCATCGACCTCGCCGCTGCACCTAACGCCCGCGCCGATCTCGCGGATTCCTACGCCGAACAGATTCTCGCACAGATCCGTTCCGGAAATTGGAGCGATGAGGGGGGCTACACGGTCCACTTCGCCGACGCCCCGGATGGAGAGCAGGACCGCCTGTGGGTGACGGTGCCGGAGCCTTCTTCCGCGCTGCTGGGCGCCTTCGGCATGCTCGCGCTGCTGCGCCGCCGCCGGGCCTGAGAAAGCCTCGCCGTTTCCCGATCCCCGCCTGCCTTTGCGCACGCGGGGATTTTTTGTGCTCTAGCCGTGCTGGACGCCCCGCGGGGCCCGCCTAGACTCCCGCGCATGCCCGACTTCGTCTATCAGGATCCCTTCCCGCTCGGTGCCGACGAGACCGAGTACGAGTGTCTCACCACCGAGTACGTCTCCGTCTCGGAATTCGAGGGATCACCGGTCCT
>CBFGVD010000235.1:0-5789 GCA_965651965.1 uncultured Verrucomicrobiaceae bacterium
GCCTGCCGCAGACGGTGCAGCAGCAGGGCGTGGTGGTGGCGAAGGCGACGCGGAATTTCATGATGTTCATCGCGCTTTCTTCCGAGGACGGGAGCATGGACGCGATCGCGCTGGGGAACTATCTGGCGACCAACGTGCTGGATCCGCTGCGCCGCGTGCCGGGAGTGGGCGAGGTGGTGCAATTCGGCACCCAGTATGCCATGCGCATCTGGCTCGATCCGGACAAGCTGACGAGCTACAACCTCACCCCCGGGGATGTGAATGCCGCGATCCAGGCGCAGAACATCCAGGTGCCGGTGGGCCAGCTCGGTTCGCTGCCGGCGGTGGAGAACCAGCAGCTCAACGTGATCCTGCAAGGCCGGGCCAGCCTGCGGGAAGCCGAGCAATTCCGGGACATCGTCCTGCGCGTGAATACGGACGGTTCCCGGGTCTATCTGCGCGATGTGGCGCGGGTGGAGCTGGGCGGCCAGGATTATTCCACGAAGGCGCGGATCGACGGCCGGCCCGCCACCGCGGCGGCGATCAAGCTGGCACCCACGGGGAATGCGATGGCGACCGCGGACGAGGTCCGGGCCGAGATCGAACGCCTCCAGCAGTTTTTCCCGCCCGGCGTGAAGGTGACTTATCCGCTGGATACCTCCGTGTTCGTGAAGATCTCCGTGAAAGAGGTGATCAAGACGCTGGTGGAGGCCATCATCCTGGTCTTCCTGGTGATGTATCTCTTCCTCCAGAATTTCCGGGCGACGCTCATCCCGACCCTGGTGGTGCCGGTCGCCCTGCTGGGTACCTGCGCCCTGATGGCGGCCTTCGGTTTCTCGATCAACGTGCTCACCATGTTCGGCATGGTGCTGGCGATCGGGATCCTAGTGGATGACGCGATCGTGGTGGTGGAGAACGTGGAGCGGATCATGAGCGAGGAGGGACTCCCCGCGAAGGAAGCCACGCGGAAGGCGATGGGACAGATCACCGGCGCGTTGATCGGCATCACGCTGGTGCTCACGGCGGTGTTCATCCCGATGGCTTTCTTCGGCGGTTCGGTGGGAACGATCTACCGGCAGTTCACGATGGCGATGGTATCGTGCATGCTCTTCTCGGTTTTCCTGGCTCTATCGCTCACCCCCGCGCTCTGCGGCACGCTGCTGAAGCAAGTGGATGCCGGGCACCATCATGCGAAGCGAGGCTTCTTCGGCTGGTTCAACCGGGCCTTCGACGCGACGACGAACCGCTACCAGAGGATGGTGGGCGGCTTGCTCAAGCAGGCATGGTCCGGTATCATCGCGCTGATCGCGGTGTGCGCGCTGGTGGGATATCTCTACAAGAAGATGCCGTCCTCCTTCCTGCCGGAGGAAGACCAGGGCTATTTCCTCACGCTGATCTCCTTGCCGGACGGTGCCACGGACGAGCGAACGGGGGAGGTCCTGCGCCAGGCCGAGGAATATTTCGCCGCGCAGCCCGAGATCGAGCACTACTTCACCGTGGCGGGCTTCAGCTTCACGGGCAAGGCACAGAACTCCGGCCTCGCCTTCCTGCGCCTGAAGCCCTGGGAGGAGCGCGAAGGCGATGAGCACCACGTCAAGCAGATCATCCAGCGCGGCCTGATGGGGCTCGGCGGGATCAAGGACGCGATGGTCTTCCCGCTCAATCCGCCCGCCATTCCGGAACTCGGCACTTCCTCCGGCTTCGATTTCTGGCTCCAGGATGTCGGCGGCGTGGGTCATGACAAGCTGATGGAGGCGCGCAACCAGATGCTCGGGATGGCCGCGGAGAATCCGGTGCTCGCGGGCGTGCGGCCGCAGGGCCTGAACGATACCGCCCAGATGAAGATCGACATCGATCAGGACAAGGCGGCGGCCCTCGGCATCTCCCTGGCCGATATCAATACCACGATGCAGACGGCCTTCGGCTCCTCGTACGTGAACAACTTCGTGAACGGCACCCGCGTGCAGCGCGTGATCGTACAGCTCGATGCCCCCTTCCGGATGAAGACGGAGGATCTGGGCAATGTTTACGTAAGGAACAACCAGGGGAAGATGGTGCCCCTGTCCGCCTTCACCACGACGAAGTGGTCCTTCGGTTCGCCGCAGCTCCAGCGCTACGACGGGCTGCCCGCGGTGAACATCGTGGGTTCGGCGAAGCCGGGCCTAAGTTCCGGGCAGGCGATGGAAGAAATGGAAAAGCTGGCGGCGCGTTTGCCGCAGGGCATCGGCTATTCCTGGAGCGGACAGTCGCTGGAAGAGCGGATTTCCGGCAACCAGGCGCCGATGCTCTACGCCGTTTCCGTGCTGATCGTTTTCCTCTGCCTCGCGGCGCTTTACGAGAGCTGGTCCATCCCCGTGGCGGTGATCATGGTGGTGCCGCTGGGGATCATCGGGGCGCTGGCCGCGGCGAGCTTCCGCGAATTGCCGAACGACGTGTATTTCAAGGTCGGCCTGCTGACCACGGTGGGTCTGTCCACGAAAAACGCCATCCTCATCATCGAATTCGCCCTGGATCTGGAAAAGGCCGGCAAGGGTTTGATCGAAGCCACGCTGGAGGCGGTGAAACTGCGCCTGCGGCCGATCCTGATGACCTCGATGGCCTTCGTCCTCGGCGTGGTGCCGCTGGTGATCAGCAGCGGGGCCGGCTCGGCGAGTCAAAATGCGATTGGCACCGGCGTTGCGGGCGGCATGATTTCCGGAACAATCCTAGCCGTTTTCCTCGTTCCGGTGTTCTATGTGGTGGTCCGCAAGATCACGAAACGCTTCAGCCGGGCCAAAAATCCGGAATCCGAAACCGCTTCCCAGACTCTAACCGGAGACATCCGTCATGCGTAAGCCGCATCTCCTTTTTCTAACCGTACCCGTCCTGATCGGCTCCTGCAACATGGTGCCGCCGCTCGACCGGATCGAATCCCCGGTTTCCGAGAACTATCCCGGCGGCGGGGGCGGCGGGGTTTCACCGGACATCGCGTGGAACAAATTCATCGTCGATCCCCGTCTCAAGCGTCTGGTGTCCATCGCGTTGGAAAACAACCGCGACCTGCGCGTGGCGGCCCTGAACGTGGAGCAGACGCGCGCGCAGTATGGCATCAGCCGCAGCGCGCTCTTCCCCTCCATCAATGCGGGTGCGGGCGGGACGCGCTCGCGGACTCCGGGCGCGGCCCTGGGCAACCGCCGGGCTCCCACCGAGACACGTCTCTACGAGGCCTCCGTGGGGGTCAGCTCCTATGAGCTGGATATCTTCGGCCGCATCCGCAGCTTGAACGAGGCGGCGTTGCAGCAGTTCTTCGCCAGCGATGCGGCGCGCGCCGGCGTGCAGATCTCCCTGGTTTCAGAAGTGGCGAATGTCTATTTCGCCCAGAGGGCCGCGATCGAACAGATCGAACTCGCCCAACAGACGCTGGACGCCGTGAGCGAGACTTACGGCCTGATGCAGAAGCGTTTCGACGCGGGGGACGTCTCCGAACTCGATCTCCGCTCGGTGGACATCCAGGTCCAGACGGCCAAGGCGGATCTCGCGGAATTCCGCCAGAGCCTCGCGGAGACGAACAACGCGTTGACCTTGCTTTTGGGAACCGCCGTTCCCTCGAACCTTCCCGGCGGGCGTTCGCTGGAAGGAGCGCTGGTTTCCGAGGTAAGGGCGGGTGTTTCTTCCGATCTGTTGCGCCGCCGGCCGGATATCCTGGAGGCGGAGCACCTGCTCCGCTCGGCGAATGCGAACATCGGCGCGGCGCGGGCGGCCTTCTTCCCGCGCGTGACCCTTACGGGCAGCGGCGGCACGGCCAGCCGCAGCCTGGGCGATTTGTTCCAGAGCGGGACCACCGCCTGGGCCTTCTCCCCGCAGATCAGCGTGCCGATTTTCGACGGCGGTTTCAACAAGGCGAATCTGGATGCGGCGGAGATCCGCAAGCAGATGGAGGTGGCCCGCTACGAGAAGGCCATCCAGACGGCCTTCCGGGAAGTGGCGGACGGCTTGGCCGCGCGCAGCGGCCTGGCCGGCCGGATCGAGGCCTACCAGGGTCTGGTGGCGGCCCAGCAAAAGCGCTTCGAGCTTGCGGATGCGCGCTACAAGCAGGGAGTGGACAGCTACTTCGAGGTGCTGGCCGCCCAGCAGGATCTCTTCGAGGCGCGCCAGATCCTGATCCAATTGCGTCTCGCTCGCGCGACAAACTCCATCGGGCTTTACAAAGCGCTCGGGGGAGGGTGGTAATCCTCTAACAACAACATGGCGGGGGCGGTCGCGACGATCCGCAGCTCGTGGACAAGCGGGTGACGCAACTCTTTCTGGGAGGGATGAGTAGCCACCTGCGGGGTTCAGAGCTGCGGATCCTCCCGGCCGCCCTCCTCTTTTCCAGCGATAGCGCGCCTTCGCGATTGACTGTGATGGCATGAAAGCGAATCTGCGGCATGAAAAAGCGGCTTTTGTGCGCATCCGGTCTCCTTTTGCTCGGTTCGCTCCGGGCAGAGGTCGAAGTTCCGGCCTATACGGCCTATGCATCGCCCGATCCCAATGGGGGAGCCCGCCGGGACCGCGAGGGCGGGATCACGAACTGGGATGAGAAGACCGTCTTGTCCTGGTACGGGCACATCGCGAAGAAAGGCGATCTCGAACTCGTGCTGAAGGCAAAAGGCGGCGTGGCAAAGCAGGCCAAGCTGCACCTGAGGGTCATTTCGCAGGAAAGCGGCAAGGAGCTGGCGAAGCTGGCGGGCAAGGCGGAAGGCGACACCGCGGACTTCGGCACGGTACGGATCGGCAAGCCGGGCTACTACAAGTTCACGCTCGAAGGGAAAGGCAGGAAACTCCCGGACCTGGCGGCGCTATCGCTCGATGGCGATGCTTCCGGGGACGCGCATTTTTCCACGGTGGAGCGCCGGAATTCGGCCTCGGTCCATCTCGGCTATCCCGTGCCGGAGGAGGCGAAGGAGGAAGTGGAATGGTTTTACCTGGAGGTGACGCCGAAGACCGAGCCGCTGTGGAGCTACTACATGGCCACGGGTTGGCACCGCGGCTACTTCGGCATGCAGGTGAACAGTCCCACGGAGCGGCGGATCATTTTTTCCGTGTGGGATGCCGGGAACGAGGCGGTGGACCGCGGCAAGGTGGAAGACGAAGACCGGGTGAAGCTGATGGGCAAGGGCTCCGGCGTGAACGCGGGCGACTTCGGCAACGAAGGTACGGGCGGACACAGCCATCTGGTGTACCCCTGGAAGCTCGGGGACACGGTGCACTTCCTGATGAGGGCCGAGGCGGAAGGAGACAAGACGATCTACACCGGCTGGTTCCGGGATTCGAAGAAGAAGGACTGGCGCCTGGTGTCCTCCTTCCGGGCGCCGAAAGACGGGAAATACCTGCACGGCTTGTATTCCTTCAACGAGAACTTCGGCGGTCAGAACGGCGACGAGCGCCGCGTGTGCGAATTCGGCAACGGCTGGGTGAAGACGAAATCCGGCAAATGGATCCCCCTGACCACGGCGAGCTTTACCCACGACGGCCACGGCAAAAGCGAGCGGCTCGATCGCAGCGCGGGCGTGAGCGGCAAGCGCTTCTATCTGGCGAACGGCGGCTTCGTGGAAGATACGAACAAGGGCGCGGTGACGAAGGCCTACGACAAGCTCGAGATTTCCTCGCCGGAAGGGAAGCACCCTGCGGACGCGGAGCTGGAAAAATTGCCGCAGCCATAGGAGGGTCCGGCTTCCCTGGTGGAAGCTTTTCCTCTCCTTATGGCGTACCGCCGGTGCGCCGGGGGAGGATGCTCCCGCGGTTCCCATCATGGCCCGGCGAGCCGTGGCTTCCCAGGGACGCGCTACTTC
>CBFGVD010000236.1:0-5778 GCA_965651965.1 uncultured Verrucomicrobiaceae bacterium
GACATTCAGGCCGGGGGAAAAGAAGTCGTTGCCGGAGGGCTCGTAGGCCACGGGATAATCACGGTCCTTGCCGTAAAATGCCTTCGCCTTCTCCAGCAGCAGGCGCTCGAACTCCGCATCCCCGGTGGCCCGCGCGTAGTCGAGCATCTGCGCCAGCGGGAAGGCGGTTTCCGGGTGGAAGCCGCAGCGCACCGGCCAATCGAGCTTCGGCAGGTAATCCTTGGCCAGGGACACGATCTCCTTCTCCAGCACCGCGTAATGTCCGGCCCAGGCCTTCGCATCCGGGTCCTCCCACTGCCGCAGCTCCATCGCCAGGCGAAGGGCCCAGGCCCAGCCGTACATGCGCTCGAAGCTGCGGTTCTCCTTCACCCGGAAGTATGCGGCTTCTTTTTCCAGACCCTCCTTCGTGAATCGCCGGGAGAGGATCCCCCGCACTTCCGGAACGTACGCAGCCTGCGGGAATTCCTTCGCCAACCGCAGCAGCGTCCAATGGCCGTGCACGGAGGAATGCCAATCGAAATGCCCGTAAAAAACCGGGTGCATCTCCCGCGGCGAGTTCAAGTCGTCCGGCCCGGTCGTCACGTGGCCGGTCTTGTTCGGATACTCGCGGTCGATCCCCGCCAGGGCCAGTTTCACGAAGCCCGCGGCCTGCTCTTGCGTCATGGCCTTCTCCTGAGCGATCAGCGGTGAAACGACAAGCGCGGCAAGAAGCGGGGCGAAAGGAAAGCGCGGCATGGCCCGGAGGCTACAAACCCCTGCCCTGCCGAAGCCAGCCAATAGACCGCGAGGAGCGGCAAGAACATGCCCGCCGCCTTTCCCTCACTCCGCGGGCTTCACGTTCTCGATCAGGAAAACGGCATCCTGGTAGTCCCCGTTCGCCGCTTCCTCGAAGCCGACAAGCCATGCATCCTTCATTTTCCGGCCCTGGAAACGGGCGACGGGATAGACCCGCGCGGTGTGCGGGATCTTCGCCTCCGTGGGCAGCAGGCGGTCGGTGAAGGAAACATATTGATGCGCTGCATAATAAAAGGCGAAGGACTCCGCCGCGGGCTCGAATTCCAAGGAAGTGCTCGCGCCTTCCAAGGGCGGCAACAGGGACTGGTGGGCATCCGCCGCGGCGGAGGAATCCGCGAGCTTGCCGATCTCGATCAGCCCGCTTTTCCCCTTCGCCACGATGCCGAAGGGCACGGCACCAGGAGGGGAGAACCGCGCCACGGGGGTGATCCTGACCGGACCTCCGCCCGCCTTCGCGAAATACGACACCACCGCGCCGTCCCCGATCCGGTCCGCCTTCGTGTCCAGCTCCAGTTTTTTGCCGCCCGCATCCAGCGGGATGCCGAGCGCGTGCACGATGTCTTGCAGCGGAGGCTCGTTCTTGCCCTCGAAGGCAGCCAGCCCGATCCCTTGCAACAGGATGAAGGCCCCGCTCTCCGGCGTGCCGATCCGCAGGCCCGCGCTATAGCGGTCCGCTCCCCGCACCGGGCGGAAATTCACCGTCACCTCCATGCTCTCCCCCGCACCCAGGGTCATCTTGTCCGCGCTGGCGCTGAAGGCTCCCGCATCGCTGCCGGTGATGGAGATCCCCGCGGGCAGGGGCCGGTCCAGCGGGTTCCGCACCGTGATGGTGCCGCTCCGTGCGGGCTTGTCCTTCACCGCGCTGAGGCTCAGATGCCGTTTGTCCGCCCGCAGCGGCTCGTCCAGCTCCTTGATCTCCACGTTACGGTAGAGGATCTCCGCGCCCTCCAGTTGCAGGCAGATCATGCCCTCTTCCAGCGGACCGCCCTTCGAGCGGGTGAAATCCCCCAGTCTCGCCCGCACGTGGCCGTTCAGGATGTGCTCCGCGGATTCACCGGCATGCACGATGACTTCCACGCGGTTCCAGCCCGCGTGGTCGTGTTCCGGGTAGCGCCCGACATAGAATTCCTGCTTGCCGGCCGGGACACCGCCCTGTTCCGGCAGCAGCCCCGCGGTCCCCTGCCCCTGCGGGGCCTTCCCCGGTTCCGGGTGCAGCCAGGTCGTCCCGCCTTCCTGGAGGAAAACGATATCGCCCGTGTCTCCTTCCTGGATCTGGCACTCGATGGAAGCCGGCCAGATCGAAGAGGCATCCGTGACATGATAGAGCAGCCCCGCGTCCCGCAGCGCTTCCTTGCGCGGGGCGAATTTTTTCTCCAGCCAACGGTACTCCAGTGCCAGGTGGAAACGGGAAAAGGTGCCCTCGTGCGTGATCACGCCGAAGGGCACCTTGGCATCGGGATCGGTGTCCGCATACATGTGGATCGCACCGTCCCGCACCTGCACGAGTTTGTCCGGATCCTGCCCCGGAGAGAGCTTATCGATCGTCACCGTCCATCCGGACAGATCCTTTCCGTTGAAGAGGCTCTTCCACTCTCCCTCCGCCCCGGCGCAGGGGGCGAGCAGGCAGGCGGCGGCATAGCATGCGGACAAACGGGTTTCCATGGGGCGGCAGGACACAGGATGCCTTACGCCCCGACAAGAACAGAGTTGTCAGACAAATCATCATTCCCGCTTCGCGTGGATCTCATCCGCTCCGCCGTCTCACTTCACGGGAGACGGCGGAACGGGCGAGGAGGATGGAGAGCAGAGGCTCAGGCCATGCTGTGCAGGCCCACCGTATTGCCGTCCGGATCCCGGAAAATCCCGATGAAGCCGTGCGGCGGGATCGCCATGCGCTCGCGGATCACCTTGCCCCCCGCGGCCGGGATCCGGGCGAGCACGCCGTCCAGATCCCCCTCCACGTTCAGATAGACCAGGGTGCCGCCGGTGCCCGGCTTGTTGTTTTCATCCGCTTGGGTGAGGGCACCGCCCACTCCCAGCTCCTGGTTGTAGGGGAAGAGCGCCATCGCGCAGCCGCTTTCGGAGGGCACGTCGGCCAGCTCGGCCTTCAGGATTTCCCCGTAGAAGGCCTTGGCCTTGTCGAGGTCGCTCACGAAAATCTCGAACCAATTCAATGCGTCGTCTTTCATGTTCATGTTTGGTGGGATGTCGGTCGTCCCCGGTCGCCCGGGGTCACGCGGAACATGAAAACACGCGCTGCTGACAACCCTATGTCAGGAGCCTTTCAGACCCCCGCGAAAACATCCCCGTAGCGCTCCGCCACCGCCATCGCCGCCGCGTACATTTCCTCGCGCAGCTCTTGCGGCTCCAGCACTTCCACGCAAGGGCCGTAGCTCATGAGCCAGCCCGTCAGCCAACGGGCGGAGCAGGCCAGGATCTCGATCCGCAGCCGCCCGTCGGCGAGCTTTTCCTCCGCCACCGGCGTGCAGGGCATCTCCGCCCGGAAGCGCTCCACCACCTCCCGGTCCACGAGCAAGGTGGCGGGCATGAGTTCCGTGCTATCGATCGTCTCCCGGAGGAAATCCTTCACCGAAAAGTTCGCGTGGCCTTCGTAACATTCTTCCAGCAGCTCCCAGCCGGTGAAGCGGTCCAGCCGGAAATCCCGGAAGTCCCGCCTCAGCCGGCAATAGGCGATGAGATGCCACTGCCGCGAGTAAAAGACCACGCCCAGGGGCTCCACCGTGCGGGTGGTGATCTCCCCGCGGCCGCCCGCATCGTAGCGCAGGGCCAGGCAGCGGCGGCGCACGATCGCATCCTGGATCGGCATCAGGGAAGAGCGCTTGTCGTCCTCCCCCGTGCCGCCGCGGCGGAACCATATGCCGAGGGCGTTTTTCAGGCGTTGCAGCTCGTCCTTCCGCTCCTGCGGCAGCACGGATTTGACTTTCAGCAGCGCGGCGCGCAGGGAGCGGCGCAGGGATTCGTCCGCGATTTGCTCCGTCACCTCCGCGCTCATGAAGAGCGCCGCGGCCTCGTCCGCCGTGAACATCACAGGCGGCATGTGGTAGCCGCGCATCAGGCTGTAGCCCACGCCCGCCTCCGCCACCAGCGGCACGCCCGCCTCCCCCAGCGCGGCGAGATCCCGGTAAACGGTGCGCACGCTGATTTCGAAATGCGCCGCGATCTGCTCCGCGGTAATCACCCGCTGGCCCTGGAGGAGCAGGATCATTCCGGTGAGGCGGTCGATGCGGTTCATGGGTGATCCCGCGCAAGGCTACCGGGAAGCGCGGCCGGGACAAGGGAGGAACGTGCGGGCGGCAAAGTAACCGCATTTAGGAAGACCCAACCGCGAATGGACCGCGCATATTGAAGAAACCCGGGTGGCTGCGGGACGGGGGTTCGGAATCATCCATGAAAACCACCGACTACACCGAACACACGGATGGAAAGATCCCGGCGTCCTTCTCCTCCAGGTTTGCCTCCATGCAATCCGTCTCATCCGTAAATCCGTCGTTCCTGCCGGAATGGCCGGAAAGTCGGATCCAATATGAAAGGCTCTCCATCAGATTTGCCCATGGATTTCAACCGCAGATGAACAGGATGAACGCGGATAACAGCCTGATTTTCCGCGAAAAAGGCCCTCCTCCGCCTCCGCAAGTGCCGCCTTATCCTCCATTTCCATCCCGTTCATGCCATCTCCCCGGTCCACACCCTCTTCATCCGCGTGCATCGGCGTCCATCTGCGGTGAATCGGCTGTTCCAAAAACCCATCGGCAAATCTGACGGAGACCGTAAGTTTTGATACCCCGGCGGGTTGGCCGGAGGGCCCGGGAGAAGGCCGTTGACTCAAAAAGAACGATACAGGCCGCCGCTCTCAGGCGTCCGCCCTGGATTCGAGCTCGGTGCCCAGACGAGGCATCCCGAGGACGCTGCCCAAGCCTCCCAAGCCCAGGAAGAAACAGATGGCGCTGACGGTGCCCAAGGTTCCTTCGAGCCGCCTGTTGCGATCCAGGATCTGCTGCGAACTTTTCTCCAGCCTTTCGAGCGTGGCGGGAGGCAACGCCGGTT
This sequence comes from uncultured Verrucomicrobiaceae bacterium, assembly GCA_965651965.1. Taxonomy (GTDB): domain Bacteria; phylum Verrucomicrobiota; class Verrucomicrobiia; order Verrucomicrobiales; family Akkermansiaceae; genus Haloferula. The sequence goes on from CBFGVD010000236.1 coordinate 4,861, forward strand.
CCTGGCCGCGAATTTCGGCGAGCGAGATTCTGAGCCGCGCTCGATGGGAGGAAACCCCCTGCAGTTCGGCCCAACCGTAAAGACCGGTCAGCAGGACAAGAGCCGGAAAGATGAGCCTGCGCGCACGCATCCTCTTCCGTTAGCCCGGCGCGGGCCGCGGGTCAAAGCCCCGCCGGTGAAATCGGCATGAAGGCTCGTGCGATGCCGCGCAAAGCGCCAGCGGCGCACGCGAAAGTGGCTGCGACAGCCTGCCGCGGGCCGCGGCAGCCACAATCCCGCACCCCCTTCGGACCGGCTTCCAATTATCCGTTTACAAAATCCGGGATCCATCCTCCACACTTCCGGGCATGGAGATCCGGCCCATCGGCATCGTGCGTTCGTGCTTCGGCGGGAAATTCGCGGTGCCGCGACAGCCGGGATTGTGCCCGAGCGCGTGGGGAGAGCTTGTCTTCGAGCCGGAATTCCGCCGCGAGGAGGCGCTGCGGGGGCTGGAGGGCTTTTCCCACCTGTGGCTGATCTTCGGCTTCCACCTGACCGCCGCGGCGGGGTGGAATCCCACGGTGCGGCCCCCGCGCCTGGGCGGAAACGAGCGGGTGGGCGTCTTCGCCAGCCGCTCGACCTTCCGGCCGAACGGCCTGGGCCTCTCCCTGGTGCGGCTGGAAGGCCTGGAGGCGCGCGGCGGCGGGCTGGGCACGGTGCTGCGGCTCGGCGGCATCGATCTGGCGGACGGCACCCCGGTGTTCGATATCAAGCCCTACCTGCCCTACGCGGAGGCCCCGGCGGAGGCCCGCGGCGGCTTCGCCCCCGGGGAGCCGGAGCGGCTGGAGGTGCTCGCGGATGCCGCCGCGGGCTTCGCCGCGCTGCCGGAGCGCACCCGCCGGGTGATCCTGGAGGCGCTTTCGCTCGATCCCCGCCCGC
>CBFGVD010000237.1:0-5744 GCA_965651965.1 uncultured Verrucomicrobiaceae bacterium
CAAAACGTCTATGCGGTGACCGGGCGCGTCCGCGTCCAAGGGATTTCCGGCACGCGGATCCGGCGGGAAGGAGAGGACGGCTTGACACTTTTCATCCCCGACATCGGCACAAGCTCCGCCCCGACCCTGCTGATGGCCCTGGAACCGGACAAATGGGGCGTTCTGGGCGAAATCAAGAATCTCGAATAAGCCACCCGCCTTTTTGCCGGGGCGGAGCGTCACAAGTTCCGGGGCTTGCCCAATCCCCCTGCATGTCCTCTTACCTTAAACTCGCGGGCAAGACCGCCATCGTCACCGGGGCCTCGAAAGGCATCGGTGCCGCCATCGCCAGGGCCCTTGCCGCGGAGGGTGCCTCCGTGGCGGTGAACTACTCCTCCAGCAAGGAAGCAGCGGAGCGGGTGGTCGCCGGGATCATCGCCACGGGCGGCAAGGCGATCGCGGTGCAAGGGGATGTCTCCGGATCCGCCGATATCCGCAGCCTTGTCGCGCAGACGGTGGAGGCCTTCGGGCCCATCGACATCCTGGTAAACAACGCGGGCATCTATCAGGGAGCGCCGCTCGGACAAATCAGCGAGGAGAGCTTTCACCGCCATTTCAACCTCAATGTTCTCGGCCTGATCCTTGTCGCCCAGGAAGCCTTGGCTCATTTCAACCCGGCGGGCGGGAGCATCATCAATGTCAGCTCGGTCTTGAGCACCCTGTCCTTGCCCGGATTGGCCGTTTACAATGCCACGAAATCCGCGGTGGACGGACTGACCCGGACTTTCGCCAAGGAACTCGCGGCGCGGAAGATCCGGGTGAATTCCATCAATCCTGGTATGGTCGAGACCGAAGGCTTGCACGCCACCGGGACCATCGGCGCGGCGGATTCCATCGCCGCCACGACCCCGCTGGGCCGGATCGGCCAGCCCTCCGATATCGCGCCGCCCGTCGTTTTCCTTGCTTCGGAGGACGCCGGCTGGATCACGGGCGAATGCCTGTACGCCTCCGGCGGCCTGCGCTGAAGCCTGCTTCTTTTCCCAACCACCGAACCGATACCAACATGAGCACCATCACCACCAAGGACGGAACCACCATCTATTACAAGGACTGGGGCAAGGGCCAGCCGGTCGTCTTCAGCCACGGCTGGCCGCTTACCGCGGACAGTTGGGAGGCGCAGATGATTTTCCTGGTCTCCAAGGGCTACCGCTGCATCGCCCACGACCGCCGCGGCCACGGCCGCTCCGGCCAGCCCTCCGAGGGCAATCACATGGACCAGTATGCGGACGATCTCGCCGAACTGATGGAGCACCTGGACCTGAAGGACGCGGTCCTCTTCGGCTTCTCCACCGGCGGCGGCGAGGTGGCCCGCTACATCGGCCGCCACGGCACGAAGCGCCTGGCGAAGGCGGGACTCATCTCCGCCGTGCCGCCGCTGATGGTGAAGACGGAAGGGAATCCGGACGGCGTCCCGCTCGAAGTCTTCGACGGCTTCCGCGCCGCGCAGATCGCCGACCGTTCGCAATTTTACAAGGACGTGCCCGCCGGTCCCTTCTTCGGCTACAACCGGCCCGGAGCGAAGCCTTCCCAGGGCGTGATCGATTTCTGGTGGCTCCAAGGCATGGCGGGCGGCCACCTGAATACGTACGAGTGCATCAAGGCCTTCTCCGAAACGGACTTCACGGAAGACCTGAAGAAGTTCGACATCCCGACGCTCGTCCTCCACGGGGACGACGACCAGGTGGTGCCGATCGGGATCAGCGCCCGCAAGTCCGCGAAGCTGGTGAAGGACGCGAAGCTGGTGATCTACCCCGGTGCCCCGCACGGCATCACGGATACGCACAAGGACCAGTTGAACGAAGACCTGCTGGCCTTCATCCGGTCCTGAATATCCGGCATGTCCCCGCCGGAGCGCGCGAGCCCGGCGGGTTTCCTCGGCTGTGGAAGACGGGTTGCAATTTCACGGCTTCCCGCCACTCTGGGAGGCGTCGCATGGCCGTGAAATTCCGAGACTACTACGAGGTGCTCGGCGTCCCGCGGGACGCCAGCCAGGATGACATCCGGAAAGCCTTCCGGAAACTGGCACGCAAACACCACCCCGACGTCGCGAAGGACAAATCCACCGCGGAGGAGAAATTCAAGGAGATCAACGAGGCCTACGAGGTTCTCGGGGACGAGGAGAAGCGGAAGAAATACGACCGCCTGGGCGAACACTGGCAGCACGCCGGGGACTTCACCCCGCCGCCCGGCGGAGGCGGCTATGAATTCTGGCAAAACCACGGCGAGGAGGGTGAAGGCGGTGCCTACCACTTCGAGGGCACGGGCTTCAGCGATTTCTTCGAGAACTTCTTCGGCAGCCGGAGGACGCACGGCGGCTTCACCAGCCGGGGCGGCACCGCCCGGAGCAATGCCCCCCGCCGCGGGCGCGACATCGAATCCGAGATCCTGGTGACCCTGGACGAGGTGATGAACGGCTCGGAACGCCAGCTTGTGATCCAGCCCGCCCAAGGCGGCAAGCCGGGCCAGAGGCAGACGGTGACCATCCGCATCCCGCGCGGGATCAAGGAAGGACAGATGATCCGCGCGGCCGGACTCGGCGAGCCGGGCGTGGCGGGAGGCGCCGCGGGAGACCTTTTCCTGCGGGTCCACCTGGAGCGGCACCCCGATTTCCGCACGGACGGGCACGACCTCTACTACGAGTTGCGCTTGGCCCCTTGGGAGGCGGTGCTGGGTGCCACCGTGCCGGTGCAAACGCCGCACGGCACCACCCGCATCAAGGTTCCCGCCGGGACGGAGGCAGGAACGGAATTCCGGCTCTCCGGAAAGGGCCTGCCCCGCGGCAAGGACGGCGGCTATGGCGATCTCTTCGCCGTCGCCGAGATCGTGACGCCCGTCTCCGCGACGGAGGAAGAAGCCCGCCACTGGAAAGCGCTGGGGGAAATCTCGAAGTTCAACCCCCGCTAAGCCATGAGTGCCAAGGACGAATCGCTCTCGATCCCCGTTCCCGCGGCGGACGAGGTCTTCGATCTCGATGCGGCCGCGGAACTGAGCGGGATGCATCCGGAAATGATCCTCGAATTCTGCCGGGCGCACGTGGTGGCCCTGCGCCTGCGCGCGGAGGGCCCGGAATTCGACAACCGGGGCATCCACCGCCTGCGTCTGATCGAAACCCTGCGGCAGGAGCGCGGCATGAGCCTGCGGTCGATCCGTTTCGTGGTGGAACTGATGGAGCGGCTGGAAGCCGCGGAGCGGGAGCTGAGATCGCTCAGGGAGCGGGTGCGCTGAGCGGACCCTGCTTCCACTGCCGCGTGCGGAGCATTTTCACGGCACCCTGGATCCGGGTCGTCGCCCCGTCTGAGCCGCTGGACATGGTCACCACGGTGTCGAACTCCTCGCGCAAGACCACCGGATGCAGCAGGGAGCACCAGATCTTGCCGGAGCGGAGCGCGATATCGCAGTCCGCCGTTTCGCCGTCGATGCCGGTGTATCCCTTGATGGAGGCCTCCCCGCTTACCGAGAAACGCCCGCAGGGGTGTCCTTCCACGGCCTCCGAAACCTCGTAGGTGAGGAGCACCTTGCCGCCGCTCTTGCCGGGGAAGAGGAGCGCCATGGAAGCACCGGAAAGCTCCAGCTTGTCGCCTTCGCTCCAGCGGCGGGTGGAGGAAAACCACTGGGTGCGCGGCAGAATCCCTTCGCCGGGGAGGAGTGCGGGCAAGGCCGTCTGGAGCTGCTTGCCCCAGACCATGCGGCTGAAATCGGCGCTGCCCTTGCTTTCGGGCATGCGCCAGCCGCTGCTTGTCTGGATGAAGTCCGCGGACGCGCCTTCCAGCCTTTTCGCGGCTTCGTTTTCCGCCGTTGCCGCGGGCTGCGGCTTTTCATCCCCCGCTTGTTTTTCCACCACGCGGCCGGCCTTTTCCACCGCCACGTTCAGGCGCGAGCCGCTGCGGCGGAAACCAACGATGACTTCATGCGTTCCCTGGAGGGGAGCCTTTTCGATGCCCAGCGCGGAGTTCCTCACAATCCGCGCGTCGAGGAACTCGGTCCTCTCCGTGGTGCGGACTTCGAGTTCGGTCGGAAAGGGCAGATCGCGGCGGAAGCGGACGCCCTCCGCCGCGGTATCTACCTGAGCGGCAAGTTCCGGAGCGACTTCCCCGCCCGGAGCCGCAGGGCCGGCAGGATCCGCGCCGCGGAATTTCTCGCGCGCCGCCACGACCGCATCCTTCGCCTTGTCACAAGATGCGGGGACAAGGGCAAGCACGGCCATCAGGAAACCTCCGGCGGCACTTCGTAAGCGGCTCATGATTATCAAATAACATGGTGGACCGCATCTGGCGATAGCAAGCTTCGCCACGACGGGACACGCAATCGCGTAGGAGGCGGGGCGGCTCAGATGCTGAAGGTCAGAGGCACCGCTTCCCCGCCCCGGCAGCCGAGCCGCTGGTCCATCTCCAGGGCCGGGGCGTCCTCCCGGCTTACCCCCACGACCTGCGCGGGCACGCCCGCCACGGTGGTGTGGGGAGAGACATCCGCCAGCACCACGCTGCCGGCGCCGACCTTGGCCCCTTCCCCGATTTCCACCCGGCCGAGGATCTTCGCTCCCGCGCCGAGCAGGACCCCCGAACGCACGATCGGGTGGCGGTCGCCGGTTTGCTTGCCCGTGCCGCCGAGCGTGACCTCGTGCAGGATCGAGACATTGTCCTCGATGATCGCGGTCTCCCCCACCACGAAGCTGGTGGCGTGGTCCAGCAGGATGCCGCAGCCGATGCGGGCGGCGGGATGGATGTCCACGGCGAAGACCTCGCTGGCGAGGCTCTGGAAATAAAGCGCCAGCTCCCGCCTGCCGTGGTTCCAGAGGTGGTGGGACACGCGGTAGGTGGAAATCGCCAGGAAGCCCTTGTAGAAAAGCAGCGGGTGGAGCGGGGAATCGCATGCCGGGTCCCGGTCCACGATGGCGCGCAGGTCCCGCGCCGCGGCGGCGACCAGGTGATCGTCCCCGCGGAGTATCCCGGCGAGCAGGGGAGCCAGTTCTTCCCGGCTCATGTCTTCCCGCGCCAGCTTGCGTGCCAGGCGCACGCCCAGGGCGGCCCCCAGGCAGGGCTGCATCAGGACGACATCCTCCAAAAGAGGGAGCAACTGGGGCTCCCGCGCGGCCACGCCGGCGGCTTCCTCCCGGATCCAATCCCAGATGCTGGCGACATCGTCCTCCGCCGACTGACAGAGGCGAACAACCTTCGCGCTTCCGCCTGCTTCGCCCGTGTGCTGCTTTGCCTCCATGCGCATTTCCCAAAAGCTCGACTACGCGTGCCGCGCGATGGCTCAACTGGCCAAGCGTCACGACGGGCGAACCATTACACGGCTGGACGATCTGGCGCAACGCGAAGCCGTGTCGGCAAACTTCCTGGTACAGATTCTCAACGACTTGCGTCGCGCGGGACTGGTGGAAAGCCGCCGCGGGAAGAGCGGGGGCTACCTGCTGGCGCGCAAGCCGGACACGATCCACCTGAGGGAGATCGTGGAAGCGGTGGAGCCCTCCCTGCTTTCCTTCTCCACCCATACGGAAGGGGAAAGCGGTGCCTCCGTGCGGGCCGCATGGGAAGCCGTGGCGCAGGAACTGCGGGACCGCCTGGAGCGGGTGAGCCTGATGCAACTGGCGGAGAAAACGGAAGCGCCGATGTTTTACATCTGAGGGGCGGCGGGATCCCGGAGCCAGAAAACCAGCTCGTTTTCCATCTCCCGGCCCGCCGAATCCACCTGCTTCCACGAGA
>CBFGVD010000238.1:0-5717 GCA_965651965.1 uncultured Verrucomicrobiaceae bacterium
CGCGGCTACAACGAGACGATCGGGGGACTGAACGGCGCGGTGTCCCCCATCATGCTCACGGTCGGCAATCTCGCCACCGACACGACGTCCACGCTCACGCTGGGTGCGAACGACGCGAGCGGCGACTACGGCGGGGCCCTGCAAGACGTGATCGGCAGCACGCTGAACGTGGTGAAAACCGGGAGCGGCGAGCAGATCCTGCGCGGGCGGACGGAGTACTTCGGCACGACCGAGGTGAACGGCGGCACGCTGGATGTGCGCGGGGATTTCCTGGTCTCCGGAGACGTGACGGTGGCATCCGGAGCGAGGCTGAAGGCCAGCGCGATCATCCTCTCCGGAAACGTGAACGTGAACGGCGGCGGCACCTTCGAGTCCACCCATGCGGACGGCGGCCTGACGGTGCTGAACGGGAACTTCAATCTGGATGCGGGGAGTTCCATCGACATCAATACCGCCGCCCTGCCGGGCAATCCGATCACCGTGGATGGAACGATCAATCCCACCGGGGCCGCGGGCAGCGTGACGGTGAACCTGACCGGCCCGGCTCCGGCGGTGGGCGAACACCCGCTCATTTCCTATTTCCCCATGGGCTCGCTCGGCGGCACGGGCATCGGCGCCTTCACGCTCGGCAACGTGCCGCCGCGTTTCTCCGGCTCGATCAAGGACGACCCGCTGCTCGGGGCGATCGTGCTGGATGTGGACGCGGTGGTGACCCCGAAGTGGACCGGAGCCATTACCCCCGGCAATCCCGGCCACAACGAATGGAGCACCGCCACCCTGGCGGGCCCGAAGAACTGGGAGGAGAATCCCGCCACGCCGACCGATTTCCTCAGCGGGGATGCGGTGGTCTTCGACGATACGGCGGTCTCCACCGCGCCGGACATCAGCGTGGCCGACGTGACGATCGGCAAGGCCACCTTCGCCAACGGGACGAAGGATTACACGCTCACCGGCAGCAAGGGCATGGCCGGTCCGGGCGCGCTGGTGAAGGAAGGCGCGGGCAAGCTGACGGTCGGCAATCCGAACCTTTACTCGGGCGGCACGACCTTCACGGCGGGGACGCTGGAAATCGCCGACGGCGGCAGCCTGGGCAGCGGCGCGGTGGCCATGGACGGCACGCTCTTCGCCTTCAACCGCACGGACACGAGCGTCTTCGCGAATGCCATCACCAGCGGTCCCGCCTCCGCGGCGGAGCTGCACCACGCGGGCAGCGGCGACACCACGCTGGGCGGGAACAACTCTTACATGGGCGCAACGAGGGTCCAGGCCGGAACGCTGCGGCCCGGCAATTCGAACGCCTTCGGAGCGCTGGACGACCCCGATCCGCTGGACGGCACGGACATCGGACCGGTGCAGGTATTGGCAGGCGGAGCGGTGGATTTCAACGGCGGTGCCGGGACGAACACGCTCACGATGACCGCGAAGCCCTTCTTCATTTCCGGCAACGGCCCGGACAACTCCGGGGCGCTGGTCAATACGGGTGCGAACGGCCAGCTCAACGCCCTGAGCGATCTGACGCTGGAGGCGGATGCCAGCACGGGCGGCACGGCACGCCTGGACCTGCGCCACGGCGGCCCGGTGCTGGATCTGGCGGGCTTCACCCTGCGGAAGCGGGGCACGAACCAATTCACCGTGGTGGCGGGCACCATCGTCAACGGCGGCAGCATCATCGTGGAAGAGGGCACGCTGGCCCTGGAAACCACCACGATCACCGACGGCGAAGGCACGATCACCTACGAACCGGGAGCCAACGCGCAGTTCTACCAGAACGTGCTGACGGAGCCCGAGCCGGGCGTTTTCCTCGGCGTTTCCTGGCCGATGACCGTGCGTGAAAACGCGGCGCTGGGGAATGCCGGAGCCGCCGTGACCGCCCAGGTGCTCTCCCCCGTCACCCTGGAGGGGAACGCGGTGCTGGTGGCCTTCAATTCCGGCACCCGGGCTCCCGGCGACGCGGGCAAGCACCTTTTCCTCCACGGGAACATCACGGAAAGCGGCGGCTCTTTCGGACTGGATAAACAAGGCGTGAACACCGTGACCCTGGCAGGCGCGGCGAATACCTACACCGGGGCCACCCTGGTCAGCGGCGGCATCCTGGCGGTGGAGGGCGCCGTCGCCGCCTCTCCCTTCACGGTGGCGGATGGAGCCACCCTGGGCGGCACGGGCACGGTCGGCGGCACCGTCGCCGGAAACGGAAGCATCTCCCCGGGCCTGGATGCGATCGGCACCTTCGCCACGGGCGCGGCGACCTTCTCCGCCAGCGGTTCGCTGGATATCCAGATCGACTCCTTTTTCCTGGAATCCGACAAGCTGGACGTGACCGGGGATCTCGCGCTCGGCGGGGCCATGCTGGACGTGGCCGATCTCGGCGGCGGGATGCCCCTGGCGGTGGACACGAAATTCACCGTGGCCAGCTACACCGGCTCGATCTCCGGCAGCTTCGCGAATGCCCCGGACGGCGGGACCCTGAGCGTGGGGCCGAATACCTTCGCGGTCGATTACGACGAACCGGTCTCCGGCGGGACCTCCATCACCCTGACGGTGATCGCGGGCAGCGCCTATGACGAATGGGCCGGCGCCAAGGGCCTGGACGGAAGCAACAACGCCAAAATGGCCGATCCGGACGGGGACGGGCTGGAGAACATCGTGGACTTCGGCCTCGATCAGGAACCGCTGGCCGCGGGCAACGGGGGCAAATGGAGGCTCGCCATCGCGGACACGGATCCGGGCGCGGGCGTGGACATGGCCCTGACCCTGACTGTGCCGATGCGTGCGGGTGCGGATTTCACCGGCTCCGGGCCCGGCGACCTGCTTTCCGGCACGGTGGACGGGGTGATCTACCGCGTGGAAGGCACGGAGACGCTCGACAGCTTCCCGCTGGACCTCGCGGAGCTTGATCCCGCGCTGAGCGCGGGGCTGCCGGAACCCTCCCCCGGCTGGACTTACAGGACCTTCCGCCTGCCCGGGGCCCCCGGAGATCCGCATCCGAAGGCCTTCCTGAGGGTGGATGTGTCGGAGCCGGCACCCTGAGCCAGCGGCACCGGTTTGCCGGAGGCCCGGGCTGCCAGCGCGGCCCGGGCCTCGCCTTTCCCCCTGATTCACATGTGTTTAAGACAGGATTTCGCCGGTCTCCGCGAAATATGTACTGGCCATCATGGGCAAAATCGGACACGGTCCTCCTCCGTAAGGGATAGTTGCACAGCCCCCCAAAAAAGGGCCCCCGGACACTGGAACGGTTCCCCCCTCCAGTGTCCGGGGACTTTCATTTTCAAGCATATGCTTCCCGCTCCCGCCCAGGTGTCGGAACCGCCACGCGATCGCGTAATGGCACCCGGGGGCAAAATCGGCCATGGTGGTCGGCGTAAGGGATAGTTGCACAGCCCCCTAAGCAAGGGACAACGGCCCCCGGACACTGGATCGGTTCCCCCCTCTAGTGTCCGGGGACCTACCCTCCCTCCGAAGGCGGCCCCCCGCTGTGCACTCCCCTGCTTCCCCGCCCGCGGGTCCGGAAGCACCCCGCGCGCGATGGCCGCGCACGCCGGACCGCATTGTCCCCCGTCCCCGGGATTACCGGATCACTTGCTGCGGAGGATGCGGACGAGCGACACCAGATCGTCCTCGGAAATATCCACGAAGGAATCGAGCTGCCGCAGCGCCGCCAGGACATCCTCGTGGGAGGGCTCGTCCTTTCTCGCCGCGGGGAGCCGCGGCTTGCGGTTCCATGCGGCCGGATAGCGCCGCCAGCCGAAGAAGGAATTGAAGAACACGGCGGTGCCGAGCATCACGAGGCAATTCGCGAAAACGGGGCAGAAGACGAAACCGAAGCCGAGCTCCCGCACCGCGGGACCGCCGAGCACCGCGGTGAGCGCCGTGGCCCCGCCGGGCGGGTGGATGCAGCGGAGCTGGTGCATGACCGCGATGGTCAGGCCCACGGCGCATGCGCCCGCGAGCGCGGAACCGGGGATCCACTTCGCGCAGCTCACGCCGATGATCGCGGCGAGGCCGTGCCCGCCCAGAACCGGCCAGGGCTGGGAGAGCTGGCCGTGGGGAACGGCGAAGAGCAGGACGGCGCTGGCTCCCATGGAGGCGATCAAGCCGGTGGCATGGGGCAGGTGCAGCGTCCTCTCGCTGATCAGGATCAGGAAAAGGATGGCGGCGAAACCGCCGCAAAGGGATATGAATTTTTCCCGCGCGCTGACGGCGCTCAGCTCGATGCCGAGCCAATCGACGGGAAACTTGAGACGCCGGGCGGCCGAAAGGAGATCGCGGTCGGTGGAATTCACGGAAGGAAGACAAGGGAGGCGCGGCCCGGCGGCCCGGGCGACGCGGGGCTTGCAATGTATCGCCATACGATACATTGCAAGCCCCGGATGCCTGCACGACCCCGGAAACTCTCGGACGCGGATTACACCCGCCTGGCGGATTTCCGCCATGCCCTGCGCTGCTTCCTCGAATTCAGCGAAAGCGCGGCGGCACGGGAGGGCCTGACGCCGCAGCAACACCAGGCCCTGCTGGTGATCCGCGCCAGCGAAGGTGCCAGCGCGACGGTGGGGCGGCTGGCCGGACGGCTGAGGGTCAAGCACAACACGGCGGTGGAGCTGGCCCAGCGGCTGGAGAGCGCCGGGCTGATCCTGCGCCGGCAATCCCCGGAAGACGGCCGGGCGGTATGCCTGACGCTGACGGAGGAAGGCGAGGCCAAGCTGGAAATCCTGACCCGCGTGCACCGCGCCGAACTGAAGCAGCTCAGCCCGGAGATCATGGCCCTTTTCCGGAGCCTGGAGACGGCAGAGGCATGATGAGAGCGCACGCGGAACATCTGCGGCTGCCCCTGCTGGCGGCCATCGTTGGGCTGATCTCCTGCATCGCGGGGATCGGCCTGCTGAAGCTGATCTGGCTGATCACGAATTTCTGCTACCACGGCAGGATCTCCGCCCACGAGGGCACGCCGGATTTCTCCACGCTCGGGCCCTGGGGCATCCTGGTGCCCTGCGCGGGGGGCCTGGTCATCGGGGTGATTGCACGTTTCGGCAGCGCGGAAATACGCGGCCACGGCATCCCGGAAGCGATGCAAGGCGTCATCGAGAAACGCAGCCGGATCCCGCTGAAGGTGGCGCTGCTCAAGCCGCTCTCCACCGCGATCTCGATCGGCACCGGCGGTCCCTTCGGCGCGGAAGGCCCGGTCATCGCCACCGGCGGCGCCACGGGCTCGCTGCTCGGCCAGATCGTCCCCTGCAGCACGGCGGAGCGGAAGATCCTGCTCGCGGCGGGCGCGGCCGCGGGGATGACGGCGGTCTTCGGCACGCCGCTCGCGGGCGTCTTGCTGGCGATCGAGCTCCTGCTCTTCGAATTCCGCGGCCGCAGCCTGATCCCGGTGGCGATCGCGGCCGGGAGCGCGATGGGCCTGCGCGCGCTTTTTCACGAACCTTTCCCCATGCTTCCTGCGGTATCGGTTGAAGCACCGGGCCCGGTCCTCTCCGCGGGCTCGGTGCTTGTCGGCCTGGCGGCGGGCGGAGCCGCGGTCTTCATCACCCGCGCGCTGCACGGGATCGAGGGCTTGTATGAGCGTCTGCCAGTCCACTGGATGTGGTGGCCGGCGCTCGGCGGCCTGGCGGTGGGATTGATCGGGTGGATCGACCCGCGGACCTTGGGACCGGGCTACGGGAATCTGCGGGGGCTGCTGTCCGGGGAGATGGCCGCGGGGATGCTCGCCACGCTGGCGC
>CBFGVD010000239.1:0-5696 GCA_965651965.1 uncultured Verrucomicrobiaceae bacterium
ATCCTCATTGCGGTTTTTCCCTGTCTGGCGCTGCTGGTTTTCGCCGCTCCCTGGCTCGTGGGGGTGCTGGGCAGATCCCGCGTGCTGTGGTGGATCGCGACCCTGCTGGCGGGGGTATCCACGATCTGCCTCTGGACGCTGATCCTGAAGAATGTCCCGGCCGAAGGATACCATCAGCCGATGGTGGCCCTGCTGGCGATCCCCCTGCTCAATCTGGGCGGGCTGCTCCTGATCCGCGGGCAGCGGCGGGAGGCCGGAAGCGTGCCGCCCGAGGGAGAATCCCCGTGATTTCACGCAGCCCGCGGGCCGCGCTTGCTTCGGGAAAAGGCCCCGCTAGCGTCGCGCCGTGCCCGCCATCCTGCCTCCGCGCACCGCGCCCGCGGTTATCGGCGTGCTATGGCTGAGCTTCTTCCTCTGGGGCATGGCACCGGGCTATTACACGCCCGCGATCCCGAATATCCTGGCGGCGAAGGGGCTGGGCAGCGAGTGGCTTTCCTATGCCTTCCTGGCCGGGCCGGTGGCGGCGCTGGTGTCTCCCCTGATCATGGGCGCGCTGGCGGACAACCGCTTCCCCGCGCAGAAGGTGGTGGGCTGGATTTCCATCATCAGTTCCTGTTTCCTGGCATGCGCCTTCGCGGCGCTGGACCGGAACCGCTCGCCGTGGCTTTTCATCGGGCTGCTGGCCTGCAGTTCCATCATGGCGGCACCGATGGCGAGCATGCTGGCGAGCATCTCCATGGCGCACCTGTGCTCCGGGGAGCGGGAGTTCCCGATCATCCGGCTGGGCGGCACCCTGGGCTGGATGGCGGCGGGCTTCATCACCAGCTTCGTCCTCTTCGCGGATGCCTCGCCGCGGGCGGGCTATGCCGCGGCCGCCACCCGCTGCGCCTGCGGCATCTTCTGCTTTTTCCTGCCGAATACCCCGCCCGCCGGGAAATCCCGCTCGCTGCGGACCCTGCTCGGGCTGGACGCCTTCCGGCTGCTGAAGGAGCGGGATCATCTGGTTTTCTTCTCCGTCACCGCCCTGCTCTCGATCCCCCTGGCGGCCTTTTTCATGCACACGCCGATGCACCTGACTGCGCTGGGCAACGCCAAGCCGACGGCCACCATGACCATCGGCCAGATCAGCGAGATAGCGGCGATGCTGCTGATGTCGATCGTGATGACCCGCTTCCGGGTGAAGACGGTGCTCATGGTCGCGCTGGCGCTTTCCGCCCTGCGCTACGCGCTCTATGCGGTGGCGGACATGTCCGGCCAGATCGGCTGGCTGATCGCCGGGATTTCCCTGCACGGCCTCTGTTACACGCTGTATTTCATCACCGGGCAGCTCTTCCTGGACCGCCGGGTGGAGCCCGGGATGCGGACGCAGGCGCAGGGCCTGCTCTCCCTGGCGAGCAATGGCGTGGGCTCGGTGATCGGGACCCTGCTGGCGGTGCGGCTCCACGATTTCACGGTGGGGGCGCAGCACGGGAGCTGGGCGGCCTACTGGTGGATCCAGGCCGGGTGTATCGCCCTCTGCGTGCCGATCCTCGCCTGTTTCTACAAGGGAGTGGCGGCATCAAGGTCGCCCTCCGGGACCTGAGATTGCTTGGCTGCGGAGGCGGCCAGGGCCACCACGACCGATGCCGCAAGTGCTGCGAGGCACGGGCCGAGGATGTGACGGCCGGGGGCTCACGGCAGTTTCCACTCTTCCTTCCTGGCCGCGTATTCCGCTTCCGGCAGCAGCACGTAGAGGGGCTTTTTGAGGGGATCGATCCAGGCGATCAGTTCGCGCAGCTTCTTTTCCTCCATGGTGGTGCACCCGGCGGTGGGCTGCGAACCGCCGCCGCGCCAGATGTGGAAGAAGATCGCGCTGCCTTTGCCCGGGGAGACCCTCGGAGGCGCATTGTGGGCGATGAAGAGCTTGAGCGAATGCGGGTAGTCGTTCTGCTTCATCTGCTGTTTCTTCTGCCAGGGGGTGGCGGGCTCGGCATCCAGCACCAGGTGCTTGTTGTAGCTGGGGGAGGAAGGATCTTCCACCCAGAGATCGCGGGTGGTGACCTGGCGGTAGAAGAGCTTCGGGTGCTTGCGGATCTGCGCATCGTATCCCCAGGCGCCGCCGATGTGGAAGACGCCCGCGGGAGCGCGCCAGTCGCCCTCGGATTTGATCCGGGCTCCCTGCGGCAGCGGGTTGATTCCCAGGCCCCAGACCAACCCCTCCCGGCCGAGCCGGCCCTGCCAGGGGCCGCTGGTCTTCACCCATTTGCCGCCGCGCTTTTCGTAGGCGTTCAGGGTCACGGTGGAGCTGTTCCAGCCCTTGGCGGTGCCGGTCACGCACTGGGCGGAGTCTTCCGGCAGATCGAAGGCCGCGAGGGGCAGGATGAACGGGATGAGGGCGAGCAAGGGCCGGAACATGCCGCGAAGATGCCGCTTTTTCCTCTCCCCGCAAGGCCGCGAGCGGTCCGGGCGAAACACCGGGAGTCGCGAAAAATACCGCCTTGGCGCTTGGCAGCGGTGCCGGAGAGAGCCCAAAGTATCGGGACATGACCCCTTTGTTGAGGAAACTCGAAGGGCTGACGGTCCGGGTGGACGACGTCATCTACATGCCCAGCCTGGACGCTCCGGACGAGCGGCCGCATCCCTTCGTGTACTTCATCTCCATCAAGAACGAGTCCGGCGAGCGCGTGACCATCCGCGGCCGCAAGTGGGTCGTGCGCGAGGACGACGGGGAAGTGATCGTGGTGGAGGGTGACGGCGTGGTGGGCCAGAGTCCCGTGCTGGGACCGGGGGAGGATTTCTCCTACAACAGCTACCACGTGACCCGCGGGGACGGGATCGCGGAAGGCGCTTTCTTCGGGGAGACGGACGACGGGGCCTGGGTCTTCGCGCGCATCCCGGAATTCCGCCTGAAGATCCCGGAGTGGGTGTGAAGCGCGGCGGAACGAGGGGATAGCCTTCGTGCAGGGCTCGGGCCCGCGGAAGTCACATTCCCGCCAGGCGGTGATTCATCGCCACGGAACGGCGCAAGGCGCGCATCACGTCGATCAGGGGGATGTGGCCCTTGGCGGCGCTGCGGCAGGGTTCGCTGACGAAGGCATTCCGGCTGACATGGCGGCCGATCTCGCTGAAAAGCTGGCGCATCTGGGTGTCGATCAAGCCGAGCCGGGCCTTGTGGGAGGAAATGTCCCGGTTCGTCTGGCCGATCTGCTGGAAAGCCTCGGAAGCCTCGGAGCGGTGCTTCTGTTTTTCCGCGGTCAGTTCGGTGTCGATCGCGTCCACCTTGGCGTCGCCTTCCGCGATGGAGGCGGCCACCCGGTCCCGCGTCTGTTTCAGCTCGGTGAAGCGTTGCTTCAGCTCCACCATGCGCGCCTTGGTCTTCTCCACCGCGTCGCTGGAGCCATCCCGCTGGAGCACTTCCAGCTTCATCTTCAAGCCGTCGTAGATGCGGCGGATCTCGCGGGCCTGCTGGATCACGGCATCCCGCTCGCGGGAGAGCTTTTCCAAGTTCGCCAGCAGGGCCGCGCGCTCGGATTCCAGATCCTGCTGGGAGTCCGACTTCGCGCTGAGGAGGGTGGAGCGCTGCTCGTGGGCATCGGCCAGGATGGCCTCGCACTCCGCCAGCTTGGCCCGGATCTCGTCGCGCTCTTTCATGAGCTTGCGCAGGTTCCAGTACTCCACGCCCAGCTCCTCCACTTCCTCCACCCGTTCCCAGATCGATTGACCCAGCACCTGCTCCGCCTCGCGCAGCAGGTGCATTTCGGATGCCGCTTCCGCCATCCGCCTTTGGCGCCGGTTGACGCCGAAGGCCTGGGCAAAACGGGCGAAGATGTATCGAGTAGGAGTCATTCTTTCTTTCCGCCGCCGAGATTCTTCTGGAGATTGGCAATTACGGCGAAATCTTCAAGCGTCGTGGTGTTCCCGGTCACGTTCCCGGTGGCCACGAGTTCCTTCAAGAGACGGCGCATGATTTTTCCGGAGCGGGTCTTGGGCAGACCGGGTGCAAAATGCAAGTCATCCGGCTTGGCAATCGCACCGATCACCTTGCCGACGTGCTCGCGCAGTTCCTTTTGCAGCGCGTGGCAGCCCTCGATCCCTTCTTTCAAGGTGACGAAAGCGACCACCGCCTGGCCTTTCAGTTCATCCGGGCGGCCGACGACGGCGGCTTCCGCCACGGCCGGGTGGCCCACCAGGGCGCTCTCCACCTCCGCGGTACCGAGCCGGTGGCCGGAGACGTTCAGCACGTCGTCCAGGCGGCCGACGATCCAGAAATTCCCCTGCTTGTCCCGGCGGGCTCCGTCCCCGGCGGTGTACATCCCCTTGTAGTCGGACCAGTAGGTCTTCTTGAAGCGGGCCTTGTCCCCGTAGATCGTGCGGGTCATGGAGGGCCAGGGCTTGCGGATGACCAGGCGGCCGCCCTCGTTCGGCTTACACTCGCGGCCTTCCTCGTCCAGGATCGCGGCATCGATCCCGAAGAAGGGCAGGGTGGCCGTGCCGGGCTTCAGCGGGGTGCAGCCGGGCAGGGGGGTGATCATGATGGCCCCGGTCTCGGTCTGCCACCAGGTATCGACGATCGGGCAGCGGCCGCCGCCGATCTTCTCGTGATACCACATCCAGGCCTCCGGGTTGATCGGCTCGCCGACGGAACCGAGCAGGCGCAGGGAGGAGAGGTCGTGCTTGGCCGGGAAATGGTCGCCGGCCTTGATGAAGGCGCGGATGGCCGTGGGCGCGGTGTAGAAGATGCTCACGCCGTATTCCTCCACCATCTGCCAGAAACGGCCGAAATCCGGGTGGTTCGGCGCGCCTTCGTACATCACCTGGGTCACGCCCATGGCAAGCGGGCCGTAAACGATGTAACTGTGGCCGGTGATCCAGCCGACGTCGGCGGTGCACCAGTAAACGTCCTCGTCCCGCATGTCGAAGACGTACTTGCAGGTCACGTACGCGCCGGTGAGGTAGCCGCCGCTGGTGTGCAGGATGCCCTTCGGCTTCCCGGTGGAGCCGGAGGTGTAGAGGATGAAGAGGGGGTGCTCTGAGTCGAAGGCCTTCGCCTCGTGCCTCGCGCTCGCCTTGGCCGTTTCCTCGTGCCACCAGCTGTCCCGGCCGGTGGTCATGGAGATATGCTGGCCGGTGCGCTTGTAAACGATCACGGACTTGATGCCGTGGTAGCGCTCCAGCGCTTCGTCCACGTTGTCCTTCAGCGGCACGATTTTGCCGCGCCGCCAGCCGCCGTCCGCGGTGACGATGTGGGTGGCGCCGGAGTCCTCCAGGCGGTCCACGATGGAATCCGCCGAGAACCCGCCGAAAACAACGGAATGTACCGCCCCGACGCGCGCGCACGCGAGCATGGCCACCGCCGCCTCCGGGATCATGGGCATGTAGATGAGCACCCGGTCCTTCGCCTTCACCCCCTTGGCAAGCAGGACGTTCGCGAAGCGGCTTACGTCCTTCTGGAGCTGGCCGTAGGTGATGACCCTCTTGTCGCCCGGCTCGCCCTCGAAGTGGATGGCGGCCTTGTTCCGTCGGGATCCGGCGGCGTGGCGGTCCACGCAATTCTCGCAGACGTTCAGCTTGCCCCCGGCGAACCACTTCGCATCCGGCGCGTTCCACTCCAACACCTTGGTCCAGGGCTGCCGCCAGGAAAGTTCCTTCGCCTCCCGGGCCCAGAAGACGTTCGGCTTTTCCACCGATTCCTTCCAGAGCTTCTTATACTCGGCCAG
>CBFGVD010000240.1:0-5643 GCA_965651965.1 uncultured Verrucomicrobiaceae bacterium
GAAACACGTTGCCTGCTCCGCTTTGCCTTCTATCCTCCGCGCGCAGCCATGGACCCGGCCGTTGAAATCACCGATCTCGTGAAGGTCTTCCGCCCCGCCGGGCGGAAGGAGCCGCTGCTGGCCGTGGACCAGGTCTCGCTGCGGATCGCCCCGGGGGAGGTGTACGGCCTGATCGGGCCGAACGGTTCCGGGAAATCCACCACCATGAAGGCCCTGCTCGGCCTGGTGCAGCCGGATTCCGGGACCTGCCGGATCTTCGGGAACGACTCCCTGCAGGTCGATTCCCGCCAGGATGTCGGCTTCCTCCCGGAGAATCCGTATTTCTACAAGCACCTCAGCGGCGCTGAGACCCTGCGTTTCTATGGCAAGCTCTGCGGCCTGCGCGGCCCGGCCTTGGAAACGCGGGTGAAGGAACTGCTCGCCCTGGTGGACCTGGCCGGGGCGGGTGACCGGCGCCTCGGAGGCTACTCGAAGGGCATGCTCCAGCGCATCGGCCTGGCCCAGGCCCTGATCCAGGAGCCGCGGCTGGTGATCCTGGACGAGCCGACCGCCGGGGTGGACCCCGTCGGCTCCCGCCAGATCCGGGACCTGATCCTGGACCTGAAGTCCCGCGGCATCACCGTCTTCCTCTGCTCCCACCTGCTGGAGCAGGTGCAGGAGGTTTGCGACCGGGTGGGCATCATCTTCCGCGGGCGGATGGTGAAGGAAGGCCCGCTGGAGGAACTGCTGGCCGTGGAAGACCAGACGGAAATCATCCTGCGCGATGCCTCGCCGCAGCTCGTGGCCCGCGTGCGGGAACTGGTCGCGGCGGAAGGCTCCGCGGAAGTGATCCGCACCGGCAGGCCGAAAACCACGCTCGAGCGGCTTTTCCTCCAGGAAACCGTCGATCGCAGCGATTCCTGATTTCCCCGCACCGATGAGCCGCCCCGCGAAGAACCGTCCCCTCAATCCCCGTCGCATCGGCGTGATCGCGATGCACACCTTCACCCAGCTCGTGCGGATGAAGGTCTTCTACTTCCTGGGAATCTTCGCGGTTATCCTGCTGTGCAGCAACCTGCTGAACATCCAGGACATCGGCCGCCCGGACCTGGAGGGGGCGGATGTCCTGCGCTCCATCCGCAGCATCTCCCTGGGCGTCATGACCCTTTTCTCCGTGGTGCTCGGCATCGTGGCGACGGCCCTGCTTCTGCCGAAGGACGTGGAGGACCGCACCCTCTACACCATCCTGGCCAAGCCGGTGCCGCGCCTGGACTACCTGATCGGGAAGCTCGGCGGGGTGCTGCTGCTGATCTTCGTCTCCCTGCTCGTGATGGACCTGCTGATGAGCGGCGTGCTGGCGATCCGCACCCACCTGCTGGTGGAACAGCAGATGGCCGGGCTGGCCGCAAATTGGCCCGCGGACGAGCGGGAGGCCCTGCGGCAGGATATCCTCGCCCAAGGCCCCACCTGGAGCCTGCACGGGGCGGCCCTGGCGGTTTTCCTCCGTTCCGCGGTCATCGCCTCCACCGCGCTGCTGCTCTCCACCTTTTCCACCAGCACGCTTTTCACCACCATCACGGCGGTGATGGTCTATTTCATCGGGAATTTCCAGGCGGATGCCCGGGAGGTCTTCCTTTCCGGCGAGGGGGCCGGCCGCCTGGAGCGCGCGGGCGGGCTGGCGCTCTCCGTGGTTTTCCCGGATTTCAAGCTCTACAACGTGGTGGACTCCGTGGTGCAGGGCGTGCCCCTGCCGCCCGCCGCGCTGGGGGCCCTGCTGGGGCTCACCGCCTTTTACGTGATCCTGCACCTCTTCGTGTCCTGGCTGGTCTTCGCCGGAAAGGAATTTTGAGATGAAATCCCGGCTTCGTCCCATCCTCACCGCGCTCGGCGTGATCGTCGCCGCGGGGGCGCTGCGCCTGCCCCTGGAGCAGGGGTTGACCGCGGATTTCCGCGACCGCGGGCTGCTGGAGGAGCCGCTGGAGATCGCGGTGAAGGAAAAGATCGGCCAGAACAGCATGGTGGTGGCCTTGGCCGGGCTGCGCACGCTGGTGGCCGCTTTCACCAACCTCCAGACCACGGAGAAATTCACCAAGGCCCTCTGGAACGAGCTGGAAGACCACGCGGAGACGACCGTGCGGCTCTCCCCCCGCACCCCGTACTACTGGGACATCGGCGGCTGGCACATCGGCTACAATGCCGGCTCCTCCTACCGCTCCGAGCCCGGCATGGCCAACCAGGCCAAGGCCCGCCGCTGGGTGGAAAAGGGCCGGAATTTCTTCGAGCGCGGCGCACGCAACAACCCCGGCGACTGGCGGCTCTGGGCCCGGCTCGGCAGCTTCGCCTCGAATTCCGCCTTTTTCCCGGACGACGCCTTGGCCGCCGAGGCCTACCGTCGCGCGGCCGCCACCGGGAAGGCCCCCCTGTCCGTGGAGCGTTTCCGCCTGATGGCGGAGGTCCGGGCGGGCAAGGACCCGGCGAAAACCCTCGCGGAGGTCCGCGATCTGCTGGCGGTGCCCGCCAACCGGGTGCCCACCCTGCTCTGCCTCCGCTACGCCCTGGAAGCCCGGGAAAACCCGCCGGAGGATCCCGTGGCGGAAGTCACGGCAATCTTCGGCAGCGAAACGAAAGCACTGCGCAACCTGGGCGCGTATTTCACCAATATCCACTCCCGCATGCCCATGGACGGGGTGGAAACCGCCATCCGCCTGCTGGAACGCCGCGCGGGCATCCCGCCGGAAGATCCACGCAGCTTCATCGCCGAGCGGGACATGCTCCTTGAGCGCGACGGGTTTGCCCGCTAGCCGTGGTTTGGCTCGACAGCCGCCCGAAGCCTCCCCTAAAGCCTCTCCCGCCCCGTTTTCCCATGCGAATCGCCCTCTTCGGTGACATCCACGCGAACCTCGAAGCCTTGGAGGTGGTGCTGGCCGATGCCGTGGAGCAAGGCTGCACCGACTACGTGTGCATGGGCGACGTGGTGGGCTACAATGCCGATCCCGCCGCCTGCCTGGAGCGCGTGCGCGCGATGAACATCCCGGTGGTGAAGGGAAACCACGACGAGGATGCTTCCGGCACCCACTCGCTCGATTTCATGAATCCGGTGGCCGCCGCCGCCCTGGAGTGGACCCGCCAGCAGCTCTCCGAGGAACAGCGCGTCTGGCTGCGCCGCCTCCGCATGGTGCGCCAGGTGGAGGATTTCACCGTGGTCCACAGCACCCTGGACCAGCCCGCGAACTGGAACTACGTGACGAACCGCTTCGACGCGATGTCGAACTTCTCCTACCAGTTCACCCAGGTCTGCTTCCACGGCCACACCCACGTCCCGCGGGTCTATGTGAAGACGGACAAGGTGCAGGAGGTCCCGGCAGATTCCGTGGTCATCGAGGAAGGCTCGAAGTATTTCATCAATGTCGGCTCCGTGGGCCAGCCGCGGGACGGCGACTGGCGGGCCTGCTACGCGATCTACGACCTGGACCACAAGATGGTGGTCTTCCGCCGTCTGGAATACGACATCGCGAAAACGCAGCAGAAGATCCTGGACGCCGGCCTGCCCGCGATGCTGGCCGAACGCCTCGCCGACGGCCGATGATCGAAGTCGCCGCCGGCCTGATCCTCGACTCCGCGGGCCGCCTGCTGGCCTGCAAGCGCCCTGAAGGCAAGCACCTGGGCGGGAAATGGGAATTCCCCGGCGGCAAGGTGGAGGAGGGGGAAGACCCCGCCACGGCCCTCGCCCGCGAGCTGGAGGAAGAACTCGGCATCGCCGTGGCGGTGGAAAAGGCGTTGACCCCCGTGGTCTGGGACTACGGCCGCGGCCCGATCCGCCTCCACCCTTTCACCTGCACGGTCCGCTCCGGCGAGCCGCACCCGCACGAGCACTCGGAAATCCGCTGGTGCACGGCGGAGGAGCTCCCCGGCCTCGATTGGGCCGAGGCCGACGTGCCGATCCTGCGGGAGTGGCTGGGTTGAGCGGGGAGGCCTGCTTTCGAGCCGCTGGGAAAGATGGCCATGGGCGGGACTAGCGGTTGCGGTGGATCGGAGTGTCGCCTTCCAGGCGACATGATACGGGCGGGCGCTTTTCAAGCGCCCTTGCCCCGCGAGGGAACACGAAATCTCCAAGTCACCGGAACACGCGGACGCGGTCCTGTCGTCTGTGAAATCCGTCGTTCCTGCTGGAACGATCGAAAAAGCGGATGAAATTTCAAATCGGATATCGGATTCACGGAATGGAAAACAATCCTCTCCGCCTCTCGGCAGACCGGTCCGTCCTCCCTGCCAAGGGCGGCAGGATGCCGCCCGCCCCCGCCCTGTCGCCTGGAAGGCGATACTCCAAGATGACCGCTAGTTCCGTATTGGCCGCGGGGCGCATCCGGTCCATCTTCCCGCCGTGCTCCCCGCCCTGACCGGCTACGATCCCGCCGCCCTGGAGGCCTACCTGGCCGCCGAGGGCCAGCCCGCGTTCCGCGCCGGGCAGATCCTCGATTGGATCTGGAAGAAGAAGGCCGCATCGGTGGAGTCGATGAGCAACCTGCCCGCCGCGCTGCGCGAAAAGCTCGGCTCCGCCTTCCGCCTCCATGCGCTGGAGCACTCGCAGACCCAGGGCAGCGCGGATACCACGCGCAAGTTCCTCTTCAAGCTGCACGACGGCCGCTACGTGGAAAGCGTGCTCATCCCGGCGAATCCCGCGCTCTACGGCGAGCGCTCGGACCGCCGCACCCTCTGCGTCTCCTCCCAGGTCGGCTGCGCGTACGGCTGCAAGTTCTGCGCCTCCGGGCTGGCCGGATTCAGCCGCAATCTCGAGCCCGCGGAAATCGCCGGGCAGGTGTTGATGGCGGAGCTCCTTTCCGGGGAGCGGGTGGACAATCTCGTCTTCATGGGCATGGGCGAGCCGCTGGCGAATCTGGACAACCTGCTCGCGGCGATTTCGATCATCACCTCGCCCTGGGGCCTGCACCTCGGTGCGCGCCACCTCACCATCTCCACCTCCGGCCTGGTCCCGCAGATCCGCAGGCTGGCGGAGCACCCGCAGCAGATCCGCCTGGCCATTTCCCTGCACGGCGCGACCGATGATGTCCGCGGCCGGATCATGCCGGTGAACCGGAAGTGGGGCACCGCCGAACTCTTCGACGCGCTCGACTACTGGAACTCGCGCAAGAAGCAGCACCTCACCCTGGAATACATCCTCATCCAGGGCGTGAACGACGACCTCGAGCAGGCCCGCATCCTCGCGAACCATGCCCGCCGCCTGAAGGCGAAGGTGAACCTGATCCCCTACAACACCGTGGAGGGGCTCGATTGGGTGCGCCCTTCGGAGGATCGCTGCCGCGCCTTTCGCGACATCCTCAAGAACGCGGGCGTGTCCGCCACCCTGCGCCTGGAGAAAGGCCATGATATCGATGCCGCCTGCGGCCAGCTCCGGCTGAAGCAGGAGACGGAAGAGGGGATCATCGAGGCCCCTGCAAAGCAGAGGTAGGATCGGACGTCCCGGCCGACCGCGGGCGGTTTCTAGCAGCAGGCTTCACCCTCCTCCGCTGCCGCGCGAGACGCGCGTCCCTACCTTTCCTCGCGCGGCCCTAAGCACCCAGCAATCTCCGGCTTGCCGGGCTGCCCGGGTTCCGCTGCGCCTCCACCTTGTAGTAGGCCTCCAGCAGTTCCTCCTCGATTCCCAGA
>CBFGVD010000241.1:0-5636 GCA_965651965.1 uncultured Verrucomicrobiaceae bacterium
TCGAAGACCTCGGTGCGGACTCCCTTGACACGGTTGAACTCGTGATGGCCTTCGAGGAAGAATTCGAAATCGAAGTGCCGGACGAGGAAGCGGAGAAGCTCCAGTCCGTGGGCGATGTGGTGACCTACATCAAGAGCCAGAGCTGAGCACTTTTGCGCTCCACGCGTTAATTTCATGAAAAGGCGGACTCCAGGCGGGTCTGCCTTTTTTTTGCACTATAGTAGGAGGAGCGGACCCCGCACCCCGTGACATGCACTCGCCCGATAATATCCAATACGCCCTGGAGACCACCCGCGTCCTGCTGGAGCCCGACCGCCGGATCGATACCTTCGGCGACACGCGCTTCGAGTTCCTGCTGCTCAGCGAGCTGATGGACCGGGCGGGGGAGGTGCGCGTGCGCACCGGGGAGATGGAGGCCATGCGGCCGCGCATCCTGCGGCCGGACACGCTCCAGGGCATCGAGCTGGAAGGCTTCGGCGACAAGGCGCGGGAGCGGATGGACGCGCTGATCGAGAAGATGCAGGCGCAGGGGAAGGATCTCGCCTTCCTGCGCTACGGCTTCCGCTTCCGCAGCGGCCAGGTGCAGGAGGAAATCCTGCACGAGAGCATGGACAACGTGCGGGACCGGGTGCTGGAAGAAGCCCGCCGGGCCGGGAACCCCGCCCGCGCCGTGATCGAAGGCGTGGACGACGCCTGGGAGGTTTCGGTTTTCAAATTCGCCTTCGAGCTGATCCGCCAATCCTGGGCGATCAACCGCTTCGACTTCCACAGGCGGGGGCTGCTCTGATAGAAACGCGCGCGGGGATGCGACTCTGGACATTGATCAAACTGGTGGCGGGTGCGGTGGTCCTGGCGGTCACCGTTTTCACCGGCCTGCTGGTCTGGCATGTCAAGATGGAGCCGCTGGGCGGCGTCTTTTCCGCGCTCGTGCCGGTGGAGATCGACCCCCGGCCGGTGGACCGCCTGCCGCAGGCGGACACCACCCTGCCCGAGATCGACCCCGGGGCGGAGGTTTTCGAAAGGGCGCGCGAGATGATCGCCGTGGGAGATCTGGAGGGGGCGCGCGAGCGCCTGCGGAACGTGGTGAACATCTACCCGCGCTCGAAGGCCGCGCCGGAGGCCCGCCGCATCATCGGCGAAATGAACCTGGACGACCTGCTCTCCGCCGGAAACATGGAGGGCAAGGAGATCCACATCGTCCGCTCCGGGGAATCCTACCTCGGCATCGCGGCGAAGCACGACACCTCGCTGGACTGCATCATGTACCTGAACGGGCTGATGGACCTGAAAGGCCTGCACCCCGGGGAGGAGCTGATCGTCATGCCGCTGGGGCTGCGCGTCCTCGTCGAGCCCGGCCGGGAGGTGCTGTCCCTGTGGAACGGGGGGAAATTCATCAAGGAATACCCCCTGGTCCATTGCGATCCCGGCAATCTGAAGGGCAGCCTGGCCACCCGCATCGCCTCGAAGGCGGGGATGGACGGGGACCGCCGCGTGACGCCCGGCATGAAGGATTACCGCGAATCCTCGAAGGTCTTCTCGCTGGAGAAAACCACCCTCCGCATCCGTTCCATGCCCCGCACCGCACAGGGGCAGGGAGACCCGGATGCCGCGGAGGGACCGGGCTTCGGCCTGACTCCGGAAGACGCGGAAGAGCTGGCCCTGCTACTCCGCCCCGGAAATGAAGTGGAAATCCGCGTGGCGGGGCCCTAGTTTCCCGCCCGCCCCGCCGCCCGCCACGAGCGCACCCAACTTTCCCGACCTCATGCAACTGCTGGAATTCGAAAAGCCGATCGCCGAGCTGGAACGCGAGCTCGACAAGCTCCGCGCCAAGGCGGCCTCCCAGGACATCGACATGTCCGGTGAAATCTCCACCATGGAGACGAAGCTGGCGGAAACCCGGCAAAGGATCTATCGGAACCTGACACCCTGGCAGCGCGTGCAGATCGCCCGACATACCCAGCGGCCTTTCATGCTCGATTACATCGCCCATGCCTTCACCGATTTCTGCGAGCTGCACGGCGACCGCCGGATCGGGGACGACCATGCGATGCCCGGCGGCTTCGCCCGCATCGGCGGGCGGCGCGTGGTGGTCATCGGCCACCAGAAGGGCCGGGAAGTGAAGGAAAACCTCAATCGGAACTTAGGCAGCGCCCACCCGGAAGGCTCCCGCAAGGCGCTGCGCCTGATGAAGCTGGCGGAAAAATTCGGCCTGCCGGTGGTGGCGCTGATCGATACTCCCGGTGCCTACCCCGGCATCGGCGCGGAGGAGCGGAACATCGCCGAGGCGATCGCCTACAACCTGCGGGAAATGATGCTGCTGAAAGTGCCCGTCATCGCCGTGGTGCTGGGCGAGGGCGGCTCCGGCGGCGCCCTGGGCATCGGCGTGGCCGACCGGGTGCTGATGATGGAGAACGCGTATTACTCCGTGATCAGCCCGGAAGGCTGCGCCGCGATCCTCTGGAAGCACCGCAAGCACGCGCCGGACGCCGCGGAGGCGATGAAGCTGGCCGCCCCCGATCTCCTGAAGCTCGGCCTGATCGACGGCTTCATCCCCGAGCCGCCCGGCGGCGCGCACCACGACCACCTGGCCACCGCGAACGCGCTGAAGGAGGCCGTCCTCGCGAATCTGGCCGAGCTGGACAAGCTGGGCACCACGGAATTGCTGGAAGCCCGCTACGGGAAATTCCGGAAATTCGGCGAATGGGAGCAGCTCTGATCCGATATCGCCGGGTGGTAGGGACACGCGTCCCGCGTGTCCGCGAAGCAAGGGCGAGGCGGGTTCCGAGGGACCGTCCGCGGTCGGCCGGGACGCCCGGCCCTACCTCCGAAGGTAGGGACACGCGTCCCGCGTGTCCGCGAAGCAAGGGTGAGGCGGGTTCCCGGGGACCACCCGCGGTCGGCCGGGACGCCCGACCCTACCTCCGAAGGCAGGGACACGCGTCCCGCATGTCCGCGAAGCAAGGGCGGGGCAGGTTCCGAGGGGACCATCCGGGACGTCCGGCCCTGCCTCCATCCCGCGCTCTGCCGCAGCATTCGAGCCAAGCGCGCGGGCATGTGATTTAGTAATACGCCCGAACCCGCAAAGGGAAGGCTCAGGCGCGCTGCGCCGGTTGCGCGCCATCCAGCACGGCCTGCTTTTCCCGCAGGGCGTCCAGGCAGGCGTCCACCAGGCCCTCGTCCAGCGCATGGACATCCTGGCCTGTGCCTGCATCCCGCAGCAGCAGCACCGTGAGCTCCCCGCCCAGGTGCTCGCGGAATTCCTCCAGCCCGGCGTGCACCAGACGGCGGCCGGCGGCATCCCGCAGGTCCAGCGCCTCGTGCCAGAGCGGCAGCTTGAGGCCGGAAATCACGTCCAGCACCCGCTCCGCGACGCAATCCCGCAGCAGGCCGCAGCGTGCCGAGTAGAGCGTATCCAGCGCGACCCCGATGGCCACCGCGTGGGCGTGGCTCACGGCGAAGCCGCTGAGCTGTTCCAGCTTGTGCGCGGACCAGTGGCCGAAGTCCAGCGGCCGGCTGCTGCCGGTCTCGAAGGGATCCCCGCCCAGCGAGATGTGGCCGGCATGCAGCAGCGCGGAGCGCTCCACGCACTCCTCCAGAGCGGCGGGCGCCAGCGCGGCCAGATCCTCCACCCGGGTCTCGATCCAGCGGAAAAATTCCCCGTCCTTCACCAGGGAAACCTTCACCGCCTCGATCAGGCCCGCGCGGCGCGTCTCCTCATCCTGGCTGTGCAGGAAGGCGAAATCGTTGATCACGGCGAAGGGCACGGCGAAGGCGCCGATCCAGTTCTTCTTGCCGAAGCCGTTGATCGCGCACTTCACGCCCACCCCGCTGTCGTCCTGGGAGAGCGTGGTGGTGGGGAAGCGCACCAGGCGCACGCCGCGGTGGGCGGTGGCCGCCGCGTAGCCCGCGGCATCCAGGAAGGCCCCGCCGCCGATCACCAGAACGTAGGAGTGGCGGTCGATGTGCTCGCGGTCGATGGTTTCCCAGATCCGCCGCACCAGCGAGTCGTCCGCCTTCACCGCCTCCCCGCCGGGCAGCACGTGCAGGCCGCGCCAGTCGAAGCCGAGGTCGGCGAAATAGGTCTCGATCTTCCGGGCCAGGTCCGGCCAGGCCGCGGCCACGCTTTCCTCCACCGCCACCAGCACCCGGCGGCCCCCGCCTTCGGTGAGGATTTCCCCCAGCAGCGGGTTCCCCGGGCCGAAGGCATCCCGGGTGAAACAAACGCGGTGCTTGAAGGTGACGGGAATCTGGAAATCGTGGCGAGGCATCGTGTGCGGGTGAAAGGTGCCCTTGATACGCGCGCGAGCCAAACATTCTTCATGCCACCCGATGATCGAGCCCGAGACCTTGTTTGAAACCCGCTGGCTGGGCCTCTACCGCATCGGCCATTGGGATTTCGCGAAACGCCCGAATGCGGAGGCCTGCGTGGGCATCCTGGCCCTTACCCCCGCGGACGAGGTGGTGCTGGTGGAGCAATTCCGCGTGCCCCTGCAGCGCCGGGTGATCGAAATCCCGGCCGGCCTCGTGGGGGATGAGGAGGAATTCCGCGGCGAGACCCTGGCGGAGACCGCGGCCCGGGAACTGCTGGAGGAAACCGGCTACCGGGCGGGGAAGATGGAACTCCTGCTCGCCGCGCCCACCTCCGCGGGGATGACGCCGGAGCTGACCCACCTCTTCCTGGCCACGGAATTGGCAAAGGAGACGGAAGGCGGCGGCACGGAGCACGAGGACATCCGCGTCCACCTGGTCCCGCGCGCGGAACTCCGCGGCTGGCTGAAGGCGAAGGAGGAGGCCGAGGGCCTGCTGGTCGATTTCAAGATCCACGCCAGCCTCTGGGCCGCGGCCTTGTGAGCGGCTGGAAAGAGGCGGGTTGCCGAGCAGCCGCATTGCGGCTAGGATCGCGGCGCTTCGGATAGAAGCGAATCTTCCATGGTCAGCCCCTCACCTGATAACTCCGCGCCGGTCCTTGATCATGATGTCCTTATCTTCGGCGGGGCCTTCTCCGGGGCGGCCCTGGGGCTGCTCCTGAAGCGCGCCCGGCCGGAGACGCGGGTGCTCATCGTGGAGAAATCCGAAGTCTTCGACCGCAAGGTGGGCGAATCCACCTCCGAGGTGGCGGGCTGCTTCCTCACGAAGGTGCTGGGGCTCTCCCACTACCTGGCCTGCGAGCATTTCCAGAAGCACGGGCTGCGGATGTGGTTCACCACGCCGGAAAACGACTGCCCGGACTGCTGTTCGGAGATCGGGCCGAATTCCCAGGCGCGTTTCCCGACCTACCAGCTCGACCGCGCGAAGCTGGACCGGCACCTGCTGGAGCAGGCCGTGCGGGAGGGCTGCGAAGTGCTACGCCCGGCGAGCATCAAGTCCTTCGCGCTGGACGGCGCGGGGAAGAACGTCGTCACGCTCAAGTACGGCGGCGAGACCCGCACCATCACCGCCGGCTGGGTGGCGGATTGCTCCGGCAAGGCCGCGCTCGTGGCCCGCCAGCGCGGCACCTGGCGGAAGCTGGAGGATCACCCGGTCCACTCCATGTGGGTGCGCTTTTCCAATGTCCGCAGCCTGGACAGCCACGAGGCGCGGATGATGGCCTCCTGCCTGAAGGAAGGCCCCTCCGTGGCCCGCGCGAGCGCGACGAA
>CBFGVD010000242.1:0-5621 GCA_965651965.1 uncultured Verrucomicrobiaceae bacterium
TCGACGCCATCCGGATCATCGCATCGGGGTTGCGTGGCGGCGGTCACGAGCTGGACGATGATGCGGTTGCGCGGATGAAATGCGAGGACGGTGCGGCCGGCTTCGTGGACATTGTCAGCCGTCTGCTCGTGGCGACATTCGGCGCAAGCGCAGCTCAGTCGCCGGAGGCAACCGGGCGGCCGGGAAAGCGGTAGACACCGGCGAACGCCAGCCTGGACCGCCGTTCCCGTGGGATGACGTCATCGCGGCCGGTCTTGGCGTTCTTCGCCTCGCACCGCGCGATTTCTGGTCCATGACGCCGCGCGAACTCTCGCTTGCCCTTCGCGGCGCAGCCGGGCTGCCTGCTTCAAACGAACCCTTCATGCGCGACACCCTCACTGCCTTGATGCAACGCTTTCCCGACCGACAGGACACGCCATGACCGATACTGTCGCCAGCCTCTCAGTCCGCATCGGCGCGGACACCACCGAGGCGCGGCGAAAGCTGAAAGACCTTGAGAGCCTCGGCGACGCCTTCGGCAGGAAAATGAGCGGCGCATTCGAGCGCGCCATTTTCTCCGGCGGGCTGGACCGTTACGGCTTCCTCGATCCCACCAACGGCGGCCAGTCGCAGCGCTACTCGCTCTCGATGAACTGGGGCCGCCTGCAGGGCGATGTCGTCTGGCGCGGCAATGCCTACGCCGGCTACTACGACTTGGATCTCTATTCGAACTTCACCTACTTCTTGGACGATCCGGCGAACGGCGACCAATTCCGCCAGTCCGACCAGCGGGTTTTCTTCGGCGGGGAAATCTCCGCCACCCTGCAGGAGCGGAGCCTCTTCGGCGCGCCCACCGCTTACACCCTCGGCTTCCAGACGCGGAACGACGTGATCTGGGATCTGGAACTCGCCCGCACCCGCGCCCGCGCGGACGTGAATCCGATCCGGGAGGACGATGTCTTCACCGGCAACTACTCCCTCTTCGCCGCCGCGGAAACGAAGTGGAACGACTGGTTCCGCACCCAGGCGGGAGTCCGCGCGGACCTGTTTTACTTCGATGTGGACAGCGACAACCCGCTCAACAGCGGCAACGACTTCGACGGCATCGCGGTGCCGAAGCTGAACCTCATCTTCGGCCCCTGGCACGATACCGAGTACTACCTGAACCTCGGCGGCGGCTTCCACTCGAACGACGCCCGCGGGCTCTTCACGCGCATCGATCCGAACGACGGGGTGACGCCGGTGCTGCCGGTGGACCCGCTGGTGCGCACCTGGGGCACGGAACTCGGCATGCGCAGCCAGTGGAGCGAGTGCTTCACCACCACCGCGGCGCTCTGGTACATCTACAGCGAGTCCGAACTGCTCTACGTGGGTGATGCGGGGAACGTGGAGGCCGGGCCTTCCACGGACCGCTACGGGGTGGAGCTGGCGGCCTACTGGCGGCCGGTGGAGTGGTTCGGCTTCGATGGCGAGATCGCGCTTTCCGAAGGCCGCTTCACGGATACCTCCGCCGGGGCCTTCGTGGAGAACCAGGTGCCGCTGATCCTTTCCAGCGGGATCACCCTGGGCGGAAAAACCGGCCCCTACGGCGCGCTGCGGGCGCGCTATTTCTCCGAGCGCCCGCTCACCGCGGACAAAACAGTCGAGAGCGAGGATTCTCTGCA
This sequence comes from uncultured Verrucomicrobiaceae bacterium, assembly GCA_965651965.1. Taxonomy (GTDB): domain Bacteria; phylum Verrucomicrobiota; class Verrucomicrobiia; order Verrucomicrobiales; family Akkermansiaceae; genus Haloferula. Next base: position 1,644 of record CBFGVD010000242.1, read on the forward strand.
ATTCAACCTGCGCGCGGGCTACCGCCTGGAGAACTGGGACTTCGCCATCGACGTGCTGAACCTCTTCGACCGGGAGGACAACGACATCGAATACTACTACACCTCCCGCCTGCCGGGCGAAGCGGCCGCGGGCATCGGCGACGTGCACCTGCACCCTGCCGAACCTCGTACTGTCAGGGCCTCCGTGACCTGGTACTGGTGAGCGGCAGCCGCGCCCGCGCTTTGCAATTAGGGCGTTTTAATAAATCCCATGGCCGCGCGCGTGGCTCGAATGCTCCGGCGGAGCGCGGGATGGAGGTAAGGGTCGGACGTACCGGCCGACCGCGGACGCCCCCCCGGAACCTGCCTCACCCTCCCTTCGCGGACACGCGGGGACGCGTGTCCCTACCATCGGATGGAGGTGGGGGCGGACGTACCGGCCGACCGCGGACGATCCCCCAGGACCTGCCTCACCCTTGCTTCGCGGACACGCGGGGACGCGTGTCCCTACCATCGGAAGAATGCCTCGTCGCTCCCTCGTGCCGGAGGGCTCGGCTACAGGTTCGCTTGAAATGCCCTAGCTGGCCCGCGCCCAGCGCAGCTTCGCGGGCGCGCTGCGGGGATTGTCCCGCCGCTCCTGCGGCCCCGCGATGGTCACGCCCTCGCTGATTTCCGCGTAGATTCCTTCACGGAGACCGGCTTGAAAGGCCTTTTTCACGCGCCGGTCCTCCCCGGAGTGAAAGGTCAACACGACCGCGCGGCCGCCCGGCTTCAGGCAGGCGGGAAGCTGCCGCAGGAAGGCCTCCAAGGCGGAGAATTCCTCGTTCACCGCGATGCGGATCGCCTGGAAAACCCGGCGTACGGTCAAATCCGAGCCGTCCTCATCCAGACGCGCCACCGCAGGCACGGTCCTGATCGTCGCGGCCAATTCCCGGGTGTCCGCAAAAGCCCGCCTTGCCAAAACCGCGGCGATTTCTTCCGCGCGGGGCTCGTCGGCATTCTCCGCCAGCGCGGCGGCCAGCTTCTCCGGCTTCGTCGCGGCCAGCCAATCCGCGGCGGAAATGCCGCGGCCGGGATTCATCCGCATGTCCAGGGGCCCCGCCGCCTTGAAGGTGAACCCTCGCGAGGGATCGTCGAATTGCATCGATGAGCAGCCCAGGTCCGCGAAGATGAAATCCACCGCCGCGATTCCCCTTGCGTGCAGCACCTTGCGGATGCCGGCGTAATTCGAATGCACCGCCGCGAAGGACTCCGGCCCGTGACCCAGGGCCCGCAGGCGGGCCTCCGTTTTCGGCTGTTCGATGGGATCGAGATCCAGGCCCATAAGGAAGCCGCCGGGCGAAATGCGGGCCAGGATTTCCCGTGCGTGGCCGCCGTAGCCGAGCGTGGCATCGATGCCGCATTGCCCCGGCTGCGGATGCAAGGCGGCGAGGCACTCCGCCACCATGATGGGCACGTGCATGCCCGCCGGGGTCTTCCCGGAGGCGAGCACCTTTCCAATGGTTTCCGCATGCCGCGCGGGATCGCGCTCCTTGTACTTCTCCTCGAAACGCCGTGGATTCTTGCCCGCATAGCGTTTCCGCCGCGGGGGCCGGGGTGGCGTCGCATCGTCCATGCAGGGCAGCCTAGCGCCCTTCCGCGGACCGCCAAGCCCGGCGGCTCATTTCAGCACCACGAGCAAGGGCCGGTGATCGCTTGCACCCGCCACCGCTTCGCCATCCAGGATCCTGCTCGCGTCCCACTCCACGGAATTCCTCAGCGCGAGGGAAACGAGCACGTAATCGATGCGGGAATAGACGTCCTGATAATTCCAATGGTGGGTCCAGTAGTGGCCGCGGGAGTCCTTCAGGGCGATCATGTTCAGGCGCGAGCCGTTGCCGCTGCCATGGATGGTCTTCACCGCCGGGCTCTGGCGGGTGTCGTTGAAGTCGCCGTACACCACCAGCCGGGCTTGCCGGTCTTCCTTCAGGATTTCATCGATTTCGCGGCGCAGCAGGTGGGCTTCGCTGCGGCGCATCTCTTCCTGATCCCCCTCCTCCACCTCGCGCTTGGACTTGAGGTGGACGCCGAGGAAGCGGAAGGAGCCCGCAGGCGTATCCACGGTTGCATCCAGGATGCCGCGCTGCATGGAGTATTCCCGGCCTGCCAGGCGGTAGTGCAGATCGTCGCGGAGCGCGGTGGCGGAGATGGGATGGCGGGATAGGATCGCGAGGCTCCGGGTGCCGTCCCCGCCGCGGTTCAAGTGGGTGTGCGGGAGCGGAAGCCCTGCGTCCGCCAGCATTTTACCGAGATCCCGCAAGTCCGCCTCCGTTCCAATCTCCGAAACGCCGAGAATATCCGGCCCGGCGGACAGGATGGCCTGCACCACGGCCTGCCGCTCCTTCTCCGGCTTCGGCCGGCCGGGGACCTGCTTGCCATCCACATAGCGATCCATGACAAGCCAGTTCTCCACGTTGTAGGAGAGGAACCGGACGCCGCCCGCCGGTTCGCGGGCCGCGCGCTTTTCCTCCGCGGCAGGTACCGCAGCGCGTACCGCCGGCGCAGGGACGGACGCCGCGGCCGCGGGTGGCGGGGAATGCGCGGTCCGCTCCTGCTCCCGGCAGGAGCTGCCAAGCAGGGAAAAGAAAAACGCCCCGAGGATACCCGGGGCGATCTGAAACAGGGGAAAGCGGCACTTCATCGGTCAAGCCTTGTCGTGGGCCTCCTTGCCCGCGGCTTCCTTGATCCGGACCTCTTCCTCGGAGCGGGTGATCTCGCGCTCGAAGTCCTCGCGGGCTTTCTTGAATTCCCCCATGCTTTTCCCGAGGCCGCGGGCCAGCTCGGGGATCTTCTTCGCGCCGAAGAGAAGGAGAATGATCACGAAAATGACCAGCATTTCCGGACCGCCGAGATTCGGCAAGAATGCAAGCGGGGTGTTCATGAGAGCGAGAATATGCCCGGCGTCGCGGGCTTGCAATGGGAATAACGGCCGGGACAAGGATGCTCTTTCGCCGGAAGCCCGTCCTCCGGTGCGCCGGAATTGTAACGCCGCCGTTCTTGGCGGTTCCCAATCCACCCGCTTGCCGCTATCGCCGGGGGCGTGCGATTGCCGGTTCACGAAATCGAGGAGGAATTGAAAGCCGCCGTGGCCTCCGGCACGCGGGACCGCGTGCTGCTGAAAGCCCCGACCGGATCGGGAAAATCCACCGCCGTGCCCGGCATGCTCATGGATGCGGGCATCTCCGGCCGCATCCTGGTGATCGAGCCGCGCCGGATGGCCGCCCGTCTGCTCGCCGGATGGGTGGCAAAGCTCCGCGGCGGCTCGCCGGGCGGGGAGGTAGGCTATGCCGTGCGCTTCGATACGAAGTACGGCCGGGACACCCGCCTGATCTATATGACGGACGGGGTCTTCCAGCGCTGGCTCCAGGAAGACCCGCAGCTCGGCGGCGTGGGGGCGGTGGTTTTCGACGAATTCCACGAGCGCCGCCTGGCCGTGGACGTGGCGCTCGGACGCTGCCTGGATCTTCAGGAAAGCAGCCGGCCCGACCTGCGAATCCTGGTCATGTCCGCCACGCTTGAAACGCGCGGACTCGCAGATTTCCTCGCTCCTGCCAAGATGCTTGAAGCAGGCGGCCGCACCTTCCCCATTGAAGTCGCCTATCGCCCGGAGCGACCGAAAGTGAATGAACGCCGCGGCGGGCCACCGATTGAAACTCCCGTATGGGAACGTGTTTCAGGCGTGGTGAAGGAAGCACTTACCCTTCCCGATTGCGGCGATATCCTCTGCTTCCTGCCGGGAATGCACGAGATTAGAAAAACCGTGGAATTTCTCCAAAACTCCTCGTTTACAAGAAATCACGATATTTTTCCACTCCATGGCTCGCTTCCGCCTGCAGCGCAGGAAGCAGCCGTTTCAATCGGCAAACGACCGAAGATCATCGTCTCGACCAACGTGGCCGAAACCTCGCTTACCATCGAGGGTGTGCGGACGGTGATCGATGCGGGACTGGCGCGGGAAGC
>CBFGVD010000243.1:0-5612 GCA_965651965.1 uncultured Verrucomicrobiaceae bacterium
CGATCAGGCTACCTTGCGAACATGTGGGTGCTGGAAAGAACACACCGTTCAAGGGGTCGGATGGATCAGCTCTCTTCGTTTCCCCGGAATGTATCATGTTCCGATACACAAGGGACGGACGCACCGGCCGACCGCGGGCGGTCCCTCGGAACCTGCCTCACCCTCGCTTCGCGGACACGCGGGGACGCGTGTCCCTACCATCGGAAAGCGAACGCCCACCCATTCATGTAGCTGTGCCGTCCGGGGGATCGGCCCGAGCATGCGAGCGTCGAAGGAAGGTGTCCCGAGAAGCACCGCTTCCTTCTTCGAGCGCAAAAATCCAAACATCGCATGATCGTTCCCGAAACCCCGACCCTCCGTTCCTCCCTCCTGACAGCCGCCGCTTCCCTCGTCGCCGTCACCGCATCTTCTCCCGCCGCCGTCAAAACCTGGGACGGCCAGGGCGATGCCAACTGGCAGAGCGCCGCGAACTGGGATGCCGATACGGCCCCGCTGGCGGGAGATTCCCTCGTCTTCCAAGGCAGCGCCGGACTTTCCAATACCAACGACTTCCCCGCGGACACGCGCTTCGCGGGCATCGCCTTCGCCGCGGATGCGGGAGCCTTCACGCTCGCGGGGAATGCCGTCACGCTCGCCGGGGACGTTTCCAATGCCTCGCCCGCGGTCCAGACCGTGGGCACCGCCTTGAAGCTCGCGGGCGGGACTTATGCCTTCACGGGTAGCGCCACCACGGGTGCCACGCTGGCGCTAGGCAGCGTCACCGCCCCGGCAGCCGCGGGTGGTGCCGCTGTCTTCACCCCGGGCGAGGGCGGCATCACCACCGCCACGGCGAATGTCCACGGCATCCTGGGTGCCTGGGCCACGACGGGGAGCACCACGAACGGGGTGGACTGGGCCGCCGCGGACGGCGGCGGCGCGGTCGGTCCCTACACGGGCTACACGGATCTGGCCGCGGCCGGCACCATCACCGGCGATCCCGCGGCCAACGTGCGGATGCTGGGCACGGCGAACCTGGGCGGAGCCTCCGCGGACATCAACACGCTGAAGTCCTCCGCCGCCACCGGCAACGGCAACGACGTGACCGGCATCGGCGAGGGCAACACCTTGCGCTTCGGCACCATGGGCGGCATCTTGAACGACACCAATACCGGCAACAACATGCGGATCGGCGGGAACACCGGGAACACCGGCATCGGCGCGATCACCGCGGGCGGCCCGGATGCGGACATGCCCGGCACGCTGGTCATCAACGCCTCCGCGACGGCGAGCTCGCACAACAACGTCATCGGCATCCTTTCCACGATCACGGACAACGGCGGCGGGGCCGTGACGGTGGTGAAGACGGGGCTTTCCTCCTGCTATTTCCAATCCGCCAACAGCTACAGCGGCGGCACCTTCATCAATCAGGGCCACATCCAGGCCAACAGCGGCAGCGGCTTCGGCAGCGGACCGGTGGCCGTGGCATCCGGCGCGCAGGCCTTCCTGAACCAGGGCAACGGCACCTTCCCCAACGACTTCACGGTCGCCGGGATCGGCCTGACGGCGGACGCGGTGCCGACCGGCGCACTGAGGCTGAGCAACAACACCGTGATGAGCGGCACGCTCACCCTGGCTGCGGACTCGCGGGTGAATGTCAACGGCAACACCCTCGGCGCAATCACGGGCAAGATCACCGGTCCCGGCGGGCTCGAATTCTTCGCCAACGGCGGGGCGAACTCCACGCCGCGGCTGCGGCTCGCGAATCCGGAGAACGACTGGGCGGGCGATACCGCGGTGACCGCCACGGTGGCGACGGCCACCACCACCCTGATCCTGGGCGATAGCGAGGTGATCCCGCACGGCGCGGGAGCGGGCGACGTGTCGATCGGCTCGCGGACCACGCTCACCACGGGCTTTTCCCGGATCGATCTCGCGGGCTTCGACGAAACCGTCAACGGCTTGAACAGCGGGGTATCCGCGCGTTTCCACCTCACGAACACCGCGGAGGATCCGGCGGTGCTGACCCTGGGTGCGGGGGATGCGGACGGGGATTTCGGCGGCTCGATTCTGGATGTCTCCCCTGCCAACGCGATCAGCCTGGTGAAGACGGGCAGCGGCACCCAGATCATCCGCGGCGGCACGAGCGCCTACTACGGCACCACGCAGGTCAACGCCGGGAGGTTGGAATTCGTGGGCGACGTGGTGGCGGACGGGGCCGTGACCGTGGCGGACGGAGCCGTGCTCGCGACCGACGGGCTCGTCACCGGGCCCGTGACCTTGCAGGGCGGCGCGCTGCTGGTCCCGGCGGGCACGGCCACCCTGAGCGCGCTGGCGCCGGAAGCGGGAAGCGCGATCGAGATCGACGCGTCGGACCTCTTGGCAGCTCCCCTCACCGTGACCGGCGCGATCACCCCGGCCGGCGGCGCGGGAAGCGTGACCATCCATATCACGGGCCTGGCACCCCTGCCGGGGAGCTATCCGCTGATCTCCTACGCCGGCGGCTCGCTGGACGGCACCGGTTTCCCGGCCTTCACGCTGGGGACCTTGCCCGGGCGGCTCGCCGCCACGCTGGTGCACGATGCCGTCTCGCAGCAGATCCTGCTGGATGTGAGTTCCAGCGGGGATTCCATCGCATGGAACGGCGCACTGAGCAGCGAATGGAGCCTCGCGACGCTGAACGCGCCGAAGAACTGGGAACTGGCCTCCGCCCCGGTGAACAAGACGGATTTCATCGCGGGCGACCTGGTCGTCTTCCCGGACGGTGCGGCCAGGCAGACGGTCGATATCAGCGTGGAAGACGTGGCCCCGGGGATGACGACCTTCGAGAACAGCACCGACAGCTACCTGCTCACCGGCAGCAAGGGCATCTCCGGCACGGGCAGCCTGGTGCTGGCCGGCGGCGGCACCGTGACCATCACCAACGGCAACAGCTACACCGGCGATACGGTGATCGCCGCGGGCACCCTGGAGGTGGGGGACGGCGGCAGCTCCGGCACGATCGGCAGCGGCCAGGTGGCGAACGACGGGACGCTCTCGCTCAACCGCGGCGACGAGACCACCCTGGCGAACACGATCATCGGCTCCGGCTCCCTGCTCCACGAGGGCGAGGGCACCACCACCCTGAGCGGTGCCAACGGCTACAGCGGGACCACCACCGTGGCCGCGGGCATCCTGCGGGTGACGAACAGCGACTCGCTCGGCAGCCCCGGCGGCGGCGCGGTGCAGGTGCAGGCGGGAGCCGCGCTCGACTTCGGCGGCGGCCCCGCGGGCAACGCGATGAACCTGGGCACGAAGCTCTTCCTGATTTCCGGCGACGGTCCTTCCGGGGACGGCGCGCTGGTGAACATGGGTGCCAATACCCAGAACAACGCCTTCCAGACCCTGGCACTGGAAGCGGATGCGAGCCTCGGCGGCAGCAACCGCTTCGACCTGCGGGGCACGGGCTCCGACCTCGGCCTGAACGGCCACGTGCTGCGCAAGCGCGGTGCCGGCCAGTTCAGCATCGTCAATTCCCTGATCCACGGGGGCGGCGGCATCATCGTGGAAGAAGGGACGCTGGCGATCGAGGCGGCCGCCAGGACGGACGGCAGCGGCGCGATCACCTACGAGGCGGACACGCAGGCCCTGTTTTACCAAAACGATCCCGCCGACGGCGGCATCACCTGGACGCTCACGCTCCGCGAAGGGGTGAACTTCGGCAACGCGGGGAACGGCATGGCCACCCTGCCAGCGCCGGTCGTCCTGGAAGGGAATGTCCAGTTCGTCGGCTACAATGCGGGGGTCCCCGCGCCGGGCTTCAACCGCCCGCTCACGCTGACGGGGAACATCACCGAGAACGGCGGCTCCCGCTCGATCACCAAGGAGGGCAACAGCGTGGTGACACTGGCCGGCGATGCGAACACCTACACCGGCACCACCGCGGTGAACGGCGGCGCGATGGTGGTGGACGGCACCGTCACCGGTTCGCCCTTTACCGTGGCGGCGGGCGCCACGCTCGGCGGCACCGGCACCATCGGCGGCACCGTGGCGGGCCAGGGCGTCATCTCCCCCGGCATGGCGCTCACCGGCACGCTGGGCACCGGCGCGGCGACCCTTTCCGCCACCGGCTCGCTGTCGATCCAGATCGATTCCGGCACGCTCGCTTGCGACAAGCTCGCCGTGAACGGCGCGCTCGGCCTGGGCGGGGCGCTGCTGGATGTGACCGACCTCGGCGGGACCGTCCTGCCGGTGGATACCAAATTCGTGATCGCCAGCCACGGCGGCATCACGGGAGCCTTCGCCAATGCCCCGGACGGCGGCACCCTGGCGGTGGGGCCGAACACCTTCACGGTGGACTACGACGAGGTCGTCTCCGGCGTGCCCTCCATCACCCTGACGGTGATCGCCGGCAGCGCCTACGACGAGTGGGCCAGCGCCAGCGGACTGGACGGGACGAACAAGGGCAAGATGGACGATCCTGACGGCGACGGGCTGGAGAACGTGATCGAATTCGGCCTCAACCAGGATCCGCTCGCCGCGGGCAGCCCGAGAGTCCGGGCCGCGCTGGCGGACGTGGATCCGGGTGCCGCGGTGCTCACCGCCTACACCCTGACGGTGGCGATGCGGAGCGGCGCGGACTTCACCGGGTCCGCTCCCGGCGACCTGCTCTCCCAACCGGTGGACGGCGTGATCTACCGGGTGGAAGGCTCCGCCACGCTGGACGACTTCCCGCTGGACATCACCGAGATCACGCCGGCCCTGAGCGAGGGCATGGAGGAGCCTGACGCGGGCTGGAGCTACCGCAGCTTCCGCCTGCCCGGCAGCCCCGGCAGCCAGGATCCCAAGGGCTTCCTGCGGGTGGACGTGGCCGAGGACCTCTGACCGGGGATTCCATCGATTTTTGGGTGCCCATGGCCCGGCGGAGTCAGGGTTCTCCGCCGGGCCTCTTTTTGCCGGGGGCCCGGCGGGCGGGCCGCGCCTACTCATTCATGTAGCTGGGGTGATCGGGGGCCGGGGTGAAAAATGATATGGTCGGAGAAGGGGCTTTCCCAAGGGGCCGCTTCCTCCGCGTTTCCCCAACCCAAGAAAACCCATGATCCATCCTCAGACCCCGCCCCGCCGGGCATCCCTCCTCTGCGCCGCCGCATTCCTCGCCGTCATCACCGCCCCCGCTTCCGCCGCGGTGAAAACATGGGACGGCGGCGGCGGAGACGGCAACTGGCAAACCGGCCCGAACTGGAACGACGACACCGCCCCCCTGGCCGGCGACCAGCTTGTATTTTCCGGAAACGTCCGGCTGAACGCGGCGAACGACTTCGCCGCGGGCACGCTTTTCAACGGCATCGGCTTCGCCGCGGATGCGGGCGGCTTCAATCTCTCCGGCAACGCGGCGACGATCACGCGCGCGACCGGTGCCCCGGCCAACAACGGCACGGTGACGGGCGGAGGAATCGCCAACAATTCGCCCGAAACCCAGACGCTCGCCCTCCCGATCCACCTCGCCTCCGGCAAGCAGGTCATCGGCAGCCCCTCCGGCGGCGGGGCGATCCATCTGGGCGGGGCGTTCACGCGCTCCGGGAACAGCACCGTGGTCTTCGCCCCCGCGGGCGGGAACATCAACGCGACGGGCACCGGCCTGGCGAACAACGCCGCGG
>CBFGVD010000244.1:0-5611 GCA_965651965.1 uncultured Verrucomicrobiaceae bacterium
GGCCTGCGGGCGGCGCGGGGGCGGGGCCGCCGGCTTCCCCGGGAAGCGGTTTTTTTCGCCGTGGGCGCGATCATGGCCGCGGCCTGCATCGCGGCGCGCGTGGCGTTCGAGGCGGCCAAGCCGGTGTTGCCCGGGGAACTGCACTACGTGGCGCGCTCGGTCGGGAATTTCCTGCCCTTTTACACGCTGGGCATGCTGCTCTTCGCTTCCCCGGCCTTGCGGGAGCTGTTTTCCGGGGCGCACCGGTTCCAGATCGTCCTTTCCTGCGGCCTGCTGGCGTGCATCCACCGGTTCGGCGGGGATGACCCCGGGCGGGCCATGGAAGTGCTGCTTCTGGCGGCCCAGACCTACGTGGCGGTGTGCCTTTCGAGCTTCCTCTTCTGGCTTGCGGGCAAGTGGGTGAAGGCGGAGAGCCGCCTGGCGCGCTCCCTTTCGGATGCCGCGTATTCCGTGTATCTGTTCCATTTTCTCGCGCTTTACCTTTTCGCCTTCCTTTTCCGGCCCCTGCTGCCGGGCGGGCCGCTGCTGCTGGCGGTCATTTCCGCGGCCACCTTCGCGGCCACCCTTTGCCTCCACCGTTTCGTGATCCGCCGCCTCCCGCTGCTGGAACTCCTTTTCAACGGAAAGCCACCCCGCCGCGCCCGATGAACGCATCTCCTCCAACCGATCTCTCCCGCTCCCAGGCCGTGGCGGCGCGCCCGCCCGCGCTCGCCCGGAAGATCCTCTTCATTGCCTACCATTTCCCGCCTTCCGGCGGCGGGGGGGTGCAGCGTTCGCTGAAATTCGTGAAATACCTTCCGGGCTACGGCTACGATCCGCTGGTCCTCACCGCGGAGCCGAACAGCGAGCACCGCTGGACCCCCATGGACCAAGCCCTGCTCGGCGAGGTGCCGCCCTCCGTGAAGGTCGCCTCCGTGAAACTGCCGGAGGAGGTCCACGTGCCCGGCAAGCTGGAGCGCGCCGCGCGCGAGCTGCTCGGGATGCGCAGCCGCTTCGGCCTGACCTGGATGCGCAAGGTCATCGAGGCCGGCACGGAGATCGCCCTGCGCGAGAAACCGGAACTCATCTTCGTCACCCTTTCCCCGTTCGAAGGGGCGGATGCCGCCGCGGAAATCTCCCGCCGCACCGGCATCCCCTGGGTGGCGGATCTGCGCGATCCCTGGGCGCTGGACGAGTTCCAGCTTCACCGCACCCGCTGGCACCGCGGCCTGGAGCGCGCGCAGATGGAAAAATCCCTGCGCGGCGCGGCCCTGGTCATCATGAATACCCCGGACTCCGCCCGCAGGCTCGCGGAGGCATTTCCCCGCCTCGACCGGGCGCGCATTGTCAGCCTGACGAACGGCTACGACGCGAGCGACTTCTCCGGCCCGGTGCAACCGCTCGGCGGCGGGAAATTCGCCATCGTGCACTCCGGCTATTTTCATGCGGAATCCGGGCTCACGGAACAGGCGAAGCGCCGCCACTACCGCCTGCTGGGCCGCACGGTGCCCGGCGTGGAGCGCCTGCCCCGCTCGCACTATTACCTCCTCCAGGCCTTGGAGCGATGGCTGGAGGAAGACCCCTCCATCGCGGAGGAGGTCAGGGTTCATTGCGTGGGCGTGATTTCCAGGACCGACCGGGATTTGATCGACTGTTCGGCGGCAGGCCGGCTTTTCGTCTGCCACGGCTATCTCAGCCACGTGGAATGCCTCCGTCACGTGCGCGGGGCGGACTTGCTTTTCCTGCCGATGCACAAGATGCCGCCCGGCATGCGCGCCGGGATCGTGCCGGGAAAAGCCTACGAATACATGGCGTCGGGCCGCCCGATCCTGGCCACGGTACCGGAAAGCGATGCGCGGGATTTCGTCCGCGGAGCCGGCACCGGCATCGTCTGCGAGCCGGGCGATGTAGCCGGTCTCGTCGCCGCGCTGAAAGAACAGCATTCGAAATGGAAATCCGGCGCCCCGCATCCCGATTGGAACGGTGAGTTCGTCCGTCAGTTCGAGCGGAAGAATCTCACCGAGAAACTCGCCGCTTACCTCGACCGGGTGCGGTGAATGCTTCCCTCCCCCCCCCGAGCCGCCCCCCGTACACGCAAGCAGGCGGGAAGCGGGCTCGACGAGAAGAAGGAAGACCTGCCCCGCCGCAGGGATCCGTTTGCAGCGCCGGATGTCTCGCGGAACTTGCGCCGCAGTTCCGTGCGCGGGGCGTCCATGATGTCCTTTTCCCGCATGGCGGGGCTGGCCATGCGCTTCATCTCCACGGGCATCCTGGCCCGCATGATCACGCGCGAGGACTTCGGCATCTTCGGCATGACCGCGGCCATCTCGGGATTCCTCGCGATCTTCACGGACGTGGGCCTGTCCCAAGCCACGATCCAGCGGCCGGAGATCAACCACCGCCAGATCTCGACGCTTTTCTGGATCAACGTTGCGCTCGGGGCGCTCATCGCGGCGGTCTTCGCGCTGTCGGCCCCCGCGGTGGCGGCCTTTTTCGACCAGCCGGCCCTTGTGGCGATCATTCCCGTGGTGGCCTTGAGCTTTCTCTTCGGGGGTCTCGGCTTGCAGCACCAGGCCCTCCTCACGCGGAACATGCGCTACCCGCTGCTGGCGGGAGTGGAGATCCTCTCCATGCTCAGCGGCGTGGCCGCGGGCGTGTGGATGGCCCGCGCGGGCATGGGCTACTGGGCGCTGGTGGGCATGGCGCTTGCTCCCGCCGTCGCCAAGTCGGCCGCCCTGTGGATGGCGCTGCGCTGGGTGCCGGGCCTGCCTTCCCGCGGCACCGGGGTCCGGAGCATGCTGAAATTCGGCGGGGATGTCCTTGGTTTCAACATCGTGAATTACTTCTCCCGGCAGGCGGACAAGGTGCTGGTGGGGAAATTCTGCGGGGCCATCCCGATGGCGGCCTACGACAAGGCTTACAGCCTGCTCCTGATGCCGGTGGGCCAGATCAACGGGCCGCTCGGCGCGGTCACGATCCCCGCGCTGTCCCGTCTCCAGGGCGAGCCCGAGCGTTACCGGCGCTATTACCTGAACGCGATCCTTCTGGTGTGTTCGCTCAGCATGCCCGTGATTGCGGGCATCGCCCTCTTCGCGGACCAGGTGGTGCTCGTCTGGCTCGGCCCGGCCTGGGCGCCCTCCGCGGAGCTTTTCCGTCTGCTCGCGCTCGCGGCGCTCATCGGCGGCATATCGAATCCGTCCGGCTGGCTGCTGATTTCCCTGGGTCTGACCAAGCGCTACCGGACGCTCGGTCTGGTGAACTCCGCCGTCATCGTCGCCGCCTTCGTCGCGGGCCTGCTCCTGGGACCGAAGGAACCGGGGCAATTCGGCTCCATGCGCGGCGTGGCGATCGGCTACTCCGTGGCAATGCTGCTGAATTTCGTGCCCTATTGGGCGTGGGCGCTGAAAGGCACCCCCGTATCCTTGGGCGCGGTGCTCCGGACCATGCTCACCCCGGCGCTGGCCTGCCTGCCCGCCGCGCTCGCCGCCGCGGCGATCAAGGGGCTTGCCCGCGGCCGCATCGACGCCTGGCCGCAAATGCTCGCCGCGATGGCCGCCTTCGGTCTGGTTTACGCCGCCGTGCTTCTTTTCGGATTCGGGAAACTCGATTTCTTCCGGCGGATCGCCGGGGAGTTCCGCAACCGCAAATCCTCCTCCCCATGATCATCGTCATCCCCACCTGCCAGCGGGGCGAACTGCTGGAGCGCACCCTGCAATGTCTGGTCGATGCGGACCTTCCGGAAACGCTGCAGCGGGTGTACGTGGTCGAAAACGGGAAGAAGGAACAGGCCGAATCCAAGACCGGGCCTTTCCGGGAACATCTTCCGCTCGAGTACCGCTACACCCCCGTGGGCAGCAAGAGCGCCGCCCTGAACCTGGTGCTGGGGGAATGCGCCGGGGAGTTCGTGGTATTCTTCGACGACGACGTGCGCATCGATCCCGGCTGTGTCCGTGCTTACGCGCGGGCCGCCGCCGGAAAAAGCGGCGGGGAATTCTATGCTGGCCGCTGCGAGGTGGACTACGACGCTCCTCCGCCGGAATGGCTCAAGGCGTATTTGCCCTATTCCGCGAAGGGCTGGAGCTATGGCAGCGAAGTGCGCGAACTGAAGGAACCGCTCGCGCTCGGTTTCAACTGGGCGGCCTTCGCCGACGACCTGAAGCGGGCGGGGAATTTCAACGCGGACATCGGCCCCGGGCGGCTGATCTCCGTGGGCGAGGAGACGGACCTCCAGAGGATCATGTTTTCGCAGGGGGTGAAGGGCGTCTATCTGCCAGACGCCGTGGTCTGGCACCACGTGCCCGCGGACCGTTGCTCGCTTGATTGGACCCTGGAGAGGAACCGGAGGATGGGCCTTCTGGCCGGCCGCAAGCTGGTTGCGGGCCCGGCATCCAAGCGGCTCGCGAAGGCTGCCCTGGCCTTGGGAAAAGTGGCCGGGCTCGCGCTCTTGAATGCCTGCGGCAAGCTCTTCCTCAGCGATTCGAAACGCTTCCACTACCGCCAGCGGCACCACTGGAATCTCGGCGTATGGCAAGGCCAGCAGACCCAGGGAGAAGGCAAATGACGCGCGATTTCGAGCAATCCCGCGGTGGTTTCATGGCGCGCCGGCTGCTTTCATGGTCTCGCAAAACAAGAAAATAAAACTTAAATATAAGCAATGAATAGATAAGTAAAAATTTCTAGCAAGTTATCAGTTCGATTGATAATTTGCATTGCTTTCGCTCCTCCCTCCCTCCTCCCCCATGCGTGAAGCCGCCGAAAGTCCGGCCGTCCTGCGGCTCCCCCTGCCGGTACACCTCTCCCCGCGTGTCGGGAAAACCTAGCGGTCCCGCCGGCCGGTCCCCTGCTTTCCCCCTTTGCTTCCCCCCACCCCCAGATGAAATCGAAGTTCCTTTCTCCCGGTCCGGGATTCCGTGCGGTGCGCGCATGGTTCCGGCGGGGATTCCCGGCAGCACGTTGCCTGATGCCGTTGATGGCGGCAGCCGCGATCACCCGGCCGGCTGCGGCACAAGTAGGGTTTTCCGCGCACCCGCTCACCGGCCTGGTGAGCGGCAGCACGAACAAGGCGAGCAAGGTCACCTCCCTGCAGTTCGGGCCCGACAACCGGCTCTACTTCACCCAGGTGAACGGCACCGTGATCGCCTGCGAGGTCGTGAGGAACGGCCCCGGCGATTATGTCGCGCTGAATGCCGAGACCATCAGCCTGGTTAAAAACATCCCGAATTACAATGACGACGGAACGCGGAACTTCAGCCTGAACACGCGCCAGGCCACCGGCATCCTGGTGACGGGCACCGCGGCTGACCCGGTGATCTACGTGACCTCCAGCGACCCCCGCGAGGGCGCGGGCAGCGGTGCCACGGACTTGAACCTGGATACGAACTCCGGGGTGATTTCCCGCCTCACCCGGAATTCCGGCGGTGTGTGGGAAAAAGTGGATATCGTCCGCGGGCTCCCCCGCTCGGAGGAGAACCATGCGAGCAACGGTCTGAACATCGATGAGACCGGTACGGTGCTGTACCTCGCCCAAGGCGGCAATACGAACGCCGGCGGACCGTCGAACAATTTCGCCTTTGCCTGCGAGACCGCGCTTTCCGCGGCGGTGCTTTCCATCGACCTCGCCGCCATCGAGGCC
>CBFGVD010000245.1:0-5604 GCA_965651965.1 uncultured Verrucomicrobiaceae bacterium
GGTAAAGGCGGGGGTGAAGTCCTTCAAGATCGAGGGCCGCCTGAAGACGCCCGAATACGTGGCGGCGGTGACTCGCGTGTACCGCAAGGCGCTGGATGCCTGTATGGGCAAGGAAACGGCTCCGGTGACGGCGGACGACCGCTACGAGCTGGAAATGACCTTTTCCCGCGGCCTGACGACGGGCTGGCTGGCAGGAACCAACCATCCCTACCTGACCCACGGACGTTTCGGGAAAAAGCGCGGCCCCCTGCTCGGCACCATCTCCGCCTGCGGCGGCACCTGGATCGAACTGGCGGACCGCACCGAAACCCCGCTGAAGCCGGGAGACGGCGTGGTCTTCGACGCCGGGGAAAACCGCGATCTGGAGCAAGGCGCGCGGATCTGGAAGATCGAAGGGCAGCGGATCGTCTTCCACCGCACCTACAGCGGGATCAATTTTTCGCGGATCAAACCGGGGCACACGCTCTACAAAACCTCCGACGAGAAACTGGAATCGGAAATCCGCCGCTTCTGGCAGAACGCGAAGCTGCGCGAGGTGAAGGCGGGGATCGATTTCGCGGCAGCAGGCCGGCCCGGGGAAAAGCTGGTTCTCACCGCGAAATGCGGGGACCGCTCGGCGGCGGCTTCCTCCGAAGCTCCGATGCAGGCGGCCGCGAAACATCCGCTGAATGCGGAGACGCTGCGGGCACAACTCGGCCGGCTGGGAGATACGTCCTTCGAGCTCGGGTCGCTGGATTTCCGGGTGGAGGGGGATTGCCATATCCCGCTTTCGGAACTGAACCGGATGCGGAGGGCGCTGGTGGAGGAATTGGGGAAGGCAGGCAGCCCCCGGGAAGCGGGCGAGACGGGGGACTCGCGGTCCCGGGCGAGCTATCGCGAGCTGATGCCGGAAGCGCGGAAAACGGAGGCGGCACCGGCTCTCTCCGTGCTGTGCCGCAGCCTGGCACAGGTAGCGGCGGCCATCGAGAGCGGGATCGGGACGATTTACTGCGATTTCGAGGACCCGCGGCGCTACAAGGAAGCCGTGGCCCTGCGCCGGGATGGCGCGAAGATCCTGCTGGCAACGCCGCGCATCCTGAAACCGGGCGAAAGC
Source organism: uncultured Verrucomicrobiaceae bacterium (assembly GCA_965651965.1). GTDB lineage: Bacteria > Verrucomicrobiota > Verrucomicrobiia > Verrucomicrobiales > Akkermansiaceae > Haloferula. Next base: position 1,094 of record CBFGVD010000245.1, read on the forward strand.
GGCTACCTGAAACTCATCGAGCGAGCGGCACCGGACGGCGTGCTGCTTCGGAACCTCGCCGCGCTGGAGCATTACAAGGGCCGCGCCGATCTCCTGAAGATCGGGGACTTTTCGCTGAACGTGGCGAATCCCATCACGGCGGGGCTGCTGATGGAGCGCGCGAAGCTCGACCGCCTGACCGTTTCCTATGATCTGAACATCGGCCAGGTGCTCGATCTTCTGAATGCCGCGCCCGCGGAGTGGTTCGAGCTGACGCTCCACCAGCACATGCCGATGTTCCATATGGAGCACTGCGTCTTCTGCACCTTCCTGAGCAGCGGGACGACCTACAAGGACTGCGGGCGCCCCTGCGAGAGCCACGTGGTGCACCTGCGCGACCGGGTGGGCCAGCTCCACCGGCTGATGGCGGACGTGGGCTGCCGGAACACGCTTTTCAACGGCCGGGCGCAGACGGGTGCCCGCTTTTTCAAGGACCTCCGCGCGGCCGGGCTCTCGAAATTCCGCATCGAGCTGCTGGACGAGGACGACCTCGGCACCCTGCGCACCATCGCCGCGTATCGCGACCTGCTGGACGGGAAGACGGACTCGGAAACCCTGCTGGCGAACGTGAAGGCCTTCGAGAAGCTGGGAGTCACGGAAGGCACGCTGGCTTGACGCCGGAGCGAACTTAGCTAACCTAGCTAAGGATGATCACGGTGAACATGCACGAGGCGAAGACCCGGCTTTCGGAGCTCGTGAAAGCTGCGGAAAGCGGGGAAACGGTCGTGCTCTGCCGCCATGGCATCGAAGTGGCCGAGATCCGCGCCCGCGAGAAGCCCTCGTCCATCTTCCGGAATCTGGAACCCGATCCCCATCTGATCCCCAGGTTGGCACCTGGCTACGACCCCACCGAACCGGCCTCCGAAAACGAGTGGCCCGAGGAATTCCGATGATCCTTCTCGACACTTGCGCACTCATCTGGCTCGCAGCGGATCCGGAGATGTTGGGCGACGCGGCCCGGACCGCTATTCTTCGGGTAGAGGATAGCGTGTTTGTCTCGCCGATCACCATATTCGAGATCGGTCAAAAGCAGATCTCGGGAAAGCTAATCCTGCCTGCACCGGTGGAGGAGTGGTTCCCGGCCATTTTAGCGAGGCATCAGTTGAGCGAGATCCACCTTTCGGCAAGAATCGCGGCGACTGCCTCGAACCTGCCGCCTCTCCATAAGGATCCCTTCGACCGCCTGCTGATCGCCACGGCGATGGAGCACCGCCTGACACTCCTGACTCCGGACCAGCACATCCGGCAGTATCCGGGGATCGCCACCCTCTGGTAGAGTGCGAGCCATGGACCTTCCCGATGCCATCGAATATTTTCTCTCCCGGCCCGGGGCGGAGGAAACGACACCCTTCGGCCCGGACGTGCTGGTTTACAAGGTCGGCGGAAAAATATTCGCCCTGGCCGTGCCGGAGGACTTCCCCGCACGCATCAACCTGAAGTGCAATCCCGAACGCGCGGTGCTCCTGCGCGAGGAATACGAGGCGATCACCCCCGGCTACCACATGAACAAGCGCCACTGGAACACGGTGACGCTGGACGGCTCGGTGCCTTCTTCCCTGGTCCGCGACCTGATCGATCTGTCGCATGAATTGGTGGTCGCGTCATTGCCGAAAGCGGAGCGGGCGAAGCTGCGTCTCTAGGCGCATGGCACTCCTTCAGCGGTTCGCGCTTCCTTTCTTCATCTCCTGTCTCCCGGTTCCCGCGGCCGAGCCGGTCCGGCTCGCTTCACCCGACGGGACGAACGTGATCGAGGTGCATCTGGACGAGGCCGGAAAGCCCGGCTACCGCGTGCTGCGCAAGGGCAAGGTGCTGCTGGGGAATTCCCCGCTAGGCCTGCGCTGCGGGGACAAGGATTTCTCGCGGGCGCTCAAGCTCGAATCTGCAGGGGAAAAGGAAGAACGCCGCGAGCGCTACGAGCTTTTCTCCGGCCCCCGGCCGCTCGTCGATCAGCCCCACCACCGGCGCAGCTTCGTTTTCTCGAATCCTGCGGGCGACCGGATCACGCTGGATCTGGATGCGGGGAACGAGGGCGTGGCCTTCCGCTATCGCTTCCCGGACGGGGAGGGCGAAAGGACCGTGGAGGAGGAACTGAGCGGTTTCCGCGTGCCGGAGGGCTCGCGCGGGTGGATCTCGCCCTACAATGCATCCAGCGATTCGAGCCCGGCGTACGAAGACTACTACTTCGCGGTGAAGCTCGGCGACCCGCCGCCGTATTCGCGCGGGGGCGAGACGCGGGGGTGGTATTTCCCCGCGCTTTTCCAAACTCCCGGCGGCTGGGTGTTGCTGACGGAATCCGGGACGGAGGGGAACTACTGCGGCTGCCACCTGGCGGCAGACTCCGCGGGCGGTCTCTACCGGATCGCCTTCCCTTTCGGGGACGAAGGCACGCGCCGGGTGGATTTCCGCGAATCCACCAAGCCCCGGTACCGGCTGCCGTGGACGATGCCCTGGCGCGTGATCGCGACCGGCGACAGCGCGGGGGATATCATGACCTCCACGCTGGTGACGGATCTGGCGGAACCTTCGGAAATCGCCGATACCTCCTGGATCAAGCCGGGCCGGGCCTCCTGGAGCTGGTGGGCCTATCCGGAAGGGCGGAATGAGACGGAACTCTACGCGGGCTACCTCCGCGCGGCGAAGGAGAACTCCTGGGAGCACTCCCTGCTGGATGCCGGCTGGTGGAAGGCGGACGCCCGCAAGCTCGCGGAGGAAGCCGCCGAGCAAGGCACGGGCCTGCACGTCTGGGCGCACGCGACGGATTACTACGACTCCGGACGCAGGAAGCGGAAGCTGGACGAGGCGGCGGGCCTGGGCATGAAAGGGCTCAAAATCGACTTCTGGAACACCGACCGGCAGGAAGCCATGGAGGCCATGACGGCCACCCTGCGCGAGGCCGCGGAGCGCAAGCTGATGGTGAATTTCCACGGCTGCACGCTGCCTCGCGGCTGGCAGCGGACCTGGCCGAATTTCATGACCGCGGAGGCGGTGCTCGGCGCGGAGTCCTACATGTACGATGAACGTTTCCCGGAAAAAGCCGCGGAGCTGAACACGATCCTCCCCTTTACCCGCAACGTGGCGGGGCCGATGGATTACACCCCGCTCGGCCTTTCGGAAAAACGCTACCGGCGCTTGAACACGGCCGCACACGAGTTGGCGGCATCGCTCGTGTTCAGCTCGGGCATCGTCCACTACGCGGACAAGCCGGAGGTGTATGCGGCTTTCCCGGCGGAAGCCCGCCGGGTGCTGCGGGATGCTCCCGCGCGCTGGGATGAAACGCGCTGCCTGAGCGGCGAGCCGGGGCGCATGGTCGTGCTCGCGCGGCGGGCGGGAGAGAGCTGGTTCATCGCGGGGATCAACGGGACCGCAGCGGAGCTACCGGTGGAGCTGGATCTCTCCACGTTCGGAGGCTTTCCGAAGGCGGTATTGATCCGGGAGGGCGGGGAGCCGCGGATGGAACTGGCGGCCGGAACGGAAAAAATCGACGGGACGTGGAAGCACGCCGTCCCGGGACGGGGAGGATTCGTGCTGCGTTTGGACCGCTGATGCGAGGGGGCTCCTTGGAAGGATCCCGCCCGCGGCATGGCGCTCAGGCAGGCCGCACGTCGCACCACCCGGCGGGCCAGGAGATTTTCAACGGGACGTGAAAAAGACCGGAAAGGGTTTCCGCCGCCAGCACCTTCCTCTTCGGCCCGTCCGCGCGGATGCGCCCGTGCTCCAGCAGGATCACGCGGCCGATCTCCGGCGGGATCTCGCCGGGGTGGTGGGTCACCAGGACCAGCGTGTGCCCGCCCGCGATCAGCTCGCGCATGGCGGAGGCGAGCGAAATCGAAGCGGCGAAATCCAGCGCCGTGGAGGGTTCGTCCAGCACCAGCACCGGCGGATCGTGCACCAGGGCGCGGGCGATGAGGAAGCGCCGCCGCTCCCCGGAGGAGAGAGTGCCGAAATCCCTTCCCGCCAGATCCGCCACCCCCAGCCTGGCGATCGCGCGCTCCGCCGCCGCCCTTTCCCGCGCGCTGAAGCGCATGTCCCGCGTGCGGCCGAAGGCCCCGCGCAGGGAGGAGAGCACCACGTCCCGCGCCACCTCCTCCGGGTGAAAGCGGGCCACATCCTCCGGCATCACCACGCCGATGCGGTGGCGCAGCTCCTCCAGCGACCAAAGGTCGTCCCCGAAAAGACGGCAGACCGTTTCCGGATTCGCCTCCGGCCGGACCTCGCCGGTCAACACCTTTAGCAGGGTGCTTTTCCCCGCGCCGTTCGGGCCCAGAATGGCGACGCTTTCCCCGTGCCGGAGTTGAAGCGAGAAATCCCTCAGCGCGCGGGTATCGCCGCGCCACACGGTGGCATCGCGGATCTCGAGGAAGCACTCGTCTTGCACGCCGCGATGCCGCCGCGCGAAGGGCCGCGTGGCCAGCTTTTTCCGCTAGGCTGAATCGACATTCACCGCAACCAGATCATGGTGGCTGCGAGGTGAA
>CBFGVD010000246.1:0-5600 GCA_965651965.1 uncultured Verrucomicrobiaceae bacterium
AGTCGATCTCGTTCTGGTAGATCCTCCAGGAGATCCCGTGCTCCTCCAGCCTTTCGGGGAAGGTCGGCCAGTCCGGGTGCGTATCGTGGTCCGCCTGCCCGTTGCTCAGCAGCGCCTCCGCGGCCGGATCCCGGGGATCGCGGCTGGTGCCGGTCCACAGGTAGAGCCGGTTCGGGGTGGTGGAAGTCTGGAGAGAGCAGAAATGCTGGTCGCAGATGGTAAAGGCATCCGCGAAGGCATGATAGAAGGGGATGTCGCCCCGGTCGTAGTAGCCGAGCGTGAGCGGCATGTCCGCGTATTCGGGAATGCCGGATTGCATCACCGTGAGCCAGGCATCGTGCTTCCCGCCGTTTCCCGCGGCGACCTCGGCGTGGCGGCTGTGCGGCAGGCAGCTCATCCAGGTGGAGCTGGATTCATGGATCTTCAGGCCGAAGGGAGCATAGGTGTCCCCCTTCGCATCGGTCTGCAGCCATACCGGCCTACCGCCGGGAATGGTGATCGCCCGCGGGTCGTCGAAGCCGCGCACCCCGCGCAAGGTGCCGAAAGCATGGTCGAAGGACCGGTTCTCCTGCATCAGGATGACCACATGCTCCGCATCCAGGAAGGTGCTGCCCTCCGCGGGCTCGATCCCGAGCGCCTTCGCGATGGAAGGCGGCATGAAGGATAGTGCACCAAGCCCTCCGGAAAGCAGGCTGGCGCGGCGGAGAAATTCTCGTCGTGAATGCATGAGGCGGGTGTCGGGCGGAAAATATCAGATCCAGGGTCTAATTCCACCGCCCCGCTCACCTTTCATTTTCCGTCGCGGATATTGGGATCCGGCAAAGGAAAGTGGGGAAAAAACGACAGGACGCGGGCTGCCCCCGCGACATTGCATTTCCCGCTCCGGCTGATAGCTTGATCCCATGAGCACGGTTCTCGATGCCCGCGAACGCGCCGCGGTCGCGAACGACCGCACGGCCTTCAACCTGGCCGTGTGGGACAAGATCGTCGCGAACCCGGATTTCGCCCGGATGCCCTATCGCTTCGAAACCGACGAGCACGGCCAGATCATCATGTCCCCTCCTCCCGCCCCCAGCCACGGAAGCAAGCAAGGTGAGATCACCCGCTTGCTCGGAAATTGGAGCCGCCACGGCAAGACCATCCCCGAGTGCCCGATCTCCACGTCCAAAGGAGTGAAATCCGCGGATGTCGCCTGGTGCTCGATGGACATCTGGCGCGAATCCGAGGGCAAATCCTGCCTTCTCCGCGCACCCGAGATTTGCGTGGAAGTCCTCTCCCCCTCGAATACGGATAGCGAGATCGAGGAGAAGAAGATGCTCTATTTCGAGGCCGGAGCGAAGGAAGTCTGGCTCTGCGCCGAGGACGGCGGGATGAGCTTTTTCAGCCCCGCGGGGCCGGTCCCCGCCTCCCTCCTGTGCCCGGATTTCCCGGTGCTGATCGCCTGACGGGACGCCGCCGCCGTTTCCACTTTCCAGCGCCGCGCGGGATTTCGCATCCTCCCCGGCATGCGCTGGCTGCCGCTGTTCCTGATCCCCGGTCTCTCTTTCGCGGAAGAGGTCAAGCCGCCCGATTCCGACGAGGCCGCCTATCCTGCCATCGAGCGCTTCGTGAAGGTGCTCGAGCAGGTGCGCCAACGGCACCCGGACGCGGACAAGGTGGCATACGACCGCCTGGTCAATCACGCCCTGGACGGCATGCTATCCAGCCTGGATCCCTTCTCCAGCTTCATCCACCCCGAGATGGCCCGGGCGCTGGAGGCGGACCCGGGGCTGGACCCCTACATCGCCTCCCTCGGCATGACCCTGGGCATCCGGGACGACGGCCCCTATGTGGCAAACGTCGCCCCCTCCTTCCCCGCCGCGCGCGCGGAGATCCTGCCCGGCTCCACCATCCTGGAGATCGACGGGAATCCTCCGCCGCCCATTTCCGCCCTGCTTTCCCTGCTGAAAGGCAAGCCCCCCGGCGAAAAGACGAAGCTGAAACTGAAGTCCGCCACCGCGCCGAAGCCGGTGGAGCTGGAACTCGTGCACATCGCCATCGAGGAACGCACCGTCACGCAAGCCAAGCTGCTTGAAGACGGGCAGACCGGCTACATCCGCCTCGCCTCCTTCATGGGCAACTGCGCCCGGGAAATGGAAGCCGCTCTCGACGAACTGGAAGACAAGGGCATGAAGGAACTCATCCTCGACCTGCGCGGGAACCCGGGCGGAGACCTCCACCAGACGGTGCAGTTCCTCGGCTTCTGCCGTCCGCCGGGCACCGCCGTCGTCACCGTCCAGGGCCGCGGCGGGAAGGTGGAAGGCGAGCCGATGAAAACGCCGGAACGCCAGCGCCGCAAACGGGACTACCCGATGAATGTCATCATCGACCGCATGTCCGCCTCCGCCTCCGAGCTGACGGCCGGGGCCTTGCAGGATCTGAAGCGCGCAACGATCGTGGGCGAGACCAGCTACGGCAAGGGTTCCGTGCAGAATATCATCTCCACGGGCGGCGGCACCGCGCTGCGCCTGACCATCGCCACCTACCACACTCCCTCCGGGCGCACCCCGCACGGGAAGGGAATCGAGCCCGACGTGGAAGTGATCCTTCCCGAGGCCGACCGGGAGAAACTGGCCCTGTCCTACCGGCGCGAATCCCTGACGCCCGAGGAGGCCAAGCTGTTGGAGGGGTGGGAAGACCCGGGGCTGAAGGCGGCGCTGAAGAAGTGAGGGGAGGCCACCTTGACATCATAACGTCACGACGTCATAGTCTCCTTATGAAGAGGGCGACCGTTTATTTCGACGAAGAGCTTCACCGGGCGCTCAAGATCAAGTCTTTGGAATCCGACACGAGCTTGTCGGAAATCGTGAATCAGGCAGTCCGTGACGCGCTGGCGGAAGATTTGTCGGACCTCTCCGACATCGAGGCCCGGAAGGGTGAAAAGCCGGTCAGCTACGAGTCCTTCCTCAAAGACCTGAAATCCCGTGGCCGCCTATGAGCTGATGATCCGTCCTTCCGTGCGGAAGGATGTGAAGAAGATCCCCGGCCCCGAACTGCGGAAAATACTCGATCGCATCGAAACACTTCGCGAGAATCCGCGCCCGCCGGGAAGCGTGAAGCTATCCGGCAAGGAATACTACCGGATCCGGCAGGGCGACTACAGGATCATTTACGAAATCCAGGATGAAGTTCTCGTGATCATCGTGATCAAGATCGGCCACCGCCGCGACATCTACCGCTGAGCCCATGCTCGTCCTCGCCATCGAATCATCCTGCGACGAAACCGCCGTCGCCATTCTTTCCGGCTCCCCCGGGGAAGCGGCGGAAGTCCTGGCCTCCGAGGTCGCCTCGCAGATCGAGCTTCACCGGGTCTACGGCGGCGTGGTGCCGGAAATCGCCTCCCGGAACCACTCCCTGCACCTTCGCCCGCTGGTCGAACAGGCGCTCCGCCGGGCGGGGATCGGGATCGGGCGGATCGACGCCTTCGCCGCCACTTCCGGGCCGGGCCTCGCCTCCTCCCTTTTGATCGGGGCCACGGCCGCGAAGGCCATGGCCGCGGCGACCGGGAAGCCCTTCCTCGCGGTGAACCATCTGGAGGGCCACCTGCTCTCGCCATTCGTGGGCAGCGGCCGGATACCGCCGCATCTGGCGCTGATCGTTTCCGGCGGCCATACCCTGCTGCTCGATGTCGAGGGCCCCGGCCGCTACCGCAAGCTCGGCGGTACCCGCGACGACGCCGCGGGCGAAGCCTTCGACAAGGTGGCGAAGATGCTGGGCCTCCCCTACCCCGGCGGCCCGGAGATCGAAAGAACCGCCCTCGGCGGCAATCGGGAAGCCTTCGCCTTCCCCCGCTCGATGATGAAGGAGCCCGGCTTCGACTTCTCCTTCTCAGGTCTGAAAACCGCCGTGCTCTACACCCTCTCCGAGCGGAATCCGGAAACCGGCACGGCCCTCCCCGGCGATCTCGCGAACCTCTGCGCTTCCTTCCAAGAAGCCGTGATCGACGTGCTGGTCACGAAAACCCTCAAAGCCGCCCGCCACGCCGGACGGAAAACCATCGCCCTCTCCGGCGGGGTCAGCCTGAACAAAACCCTGCGCGACGCCTTCGCCCGGGCCTGCGCACGAGAGGGCATCACCCTGGCCACCGCCACCCCCGCCCTCTGCACGGACAATGCCGCTATGATCGCCTTTGCCGCGCTGCTGCATGCCTTTGAGGGCAAATCTTCCCCCCTCGATGCGGATATCGATCCGAATTTGCCCTTGGTCCCCGCGGGGGCGACAGGTTAGAAGCGGGAATCCGCGCCAGTCCGGCACTCTTTCATGGCTTACCGCACGATCATTTTCGACTTCGACGGCACCCTGGCCGACACGCTGGAAGAAAGCCGGCGCATCTACAACGTCCTCGCGCCGGACTACAAACTGCGGGAAGTGCGGGCGGAAGAACTGCCGGGGCTGCGGCATTTCTCGCTGCTGGAGCTGCTGGATCACCTGGATATCCCGAAACGCCGGGTGCCGGCCCTGCTTTCCCGCGGGACCGCACTCATGCGGGGGAATATCACGCGGCTGCCGCTGATCCCGGGCATCGCGGACATCCTGCCCGAAATGAGGGCCCGGGCGGAGGCCTTCGGCATCCTGACCTCGAACGCGACGGCGAATGTGGATCTTTTCCTGCGCGCGCACGGGCTGCGCGAGCACTTCGATTTCATCTCCTCCACTTCCAAGCTCACCGGCAAGGCCAAGCACCTGCGCGCGATCCGGAAGACCTTCTCCGTACGCGCGGAAGAGATGCTCTACGTGGGAGACGAAATCCGGGACATCAAGGCGGCGAAGAAGGCGGACATCCCCATCGCCGCGGTGACCTGGGGTTTCAATTCCCCCGAGTCCCTGGGCGCGGCGAGCCCGGATCATGTCGTCTCCGCGCCCGGGGAATTGCTCGGGCTGGTGCCCCGGACCTGACACGCTTCAAGCCGATTTTCCGGGTTCGACATTCCCGGTCGCCTTGCCAACCTGCGCGCATGAACGAGCAGCCTCCCGCGCCCCCGCAGGATTCCCAGCCCGCCGGATCTCCCGCTCCGGAAAAACCCGCCTCGGCCCTTCCGACCTCGGTCCTGGCGATGGGATTCGTAGCCGTCGCTTTGGTCGGCGTGCTCATCGCCTCCGCCATCCGCTCCAAGCCCGCCGCCGCGGACGAGGACACCAACCCCGCGCTGACGGATGCCAAGGCGCGCATCCAGCTCCTCCAGGACAACGTGAATCTGGAACGCGCGAAACTGGGCCTCTCCCCGCTCTATGGAAAGACGGCCGAATCGGCGGAGGAAGTGGCCGAGCGCATCACCGGAGATGCCGCAACGCTCGTAGCCCTGGCGAAAAACGTGCAGGGCGTGATCGTCGAAAAGCAGGCCGAGATCGACCGCCGCACCCGCGAGTGGACGGATGCCGTGAAGCTCCAGGAAGTGCTCCGCGACCAACTCGCCCAGGCGGAGGCAAAACTGGCCAAAGCCTTGGTGGAGGGTGCGGATGCCGCCGCCCTGCGCAATCAACTCGATGCGGCGAACAAGCGCATCATCGCCCTGGGAGACGAGGTCCGCCGCCTGAGCGAGGCACCGGGCGAATTGAAGGTA
>CBFGVD010000247.1:0-5578 GCA_965651965.1 uncultured Verrucomicrobiaceae bacterium
GCGGAAAGGATCAGTTCGAAGGGGACCCGGATCGCGGCACTTTCCTCCGCCGCAGCGGCGGCCTCCGCGGGCGGCGGCCGGACCGCCACACGATCACCACCTCGGACGGTAAGACGCGCCAAGGCAAGTCCCGTGACCAGCAGGGCGGCCAGGACGATAAAAGTTCGGAGCAGCGGGGAGCCTCGCATCGGCAAGCGATCCTTCGCGCAGGAGGCTCGCACTTGCAAGGGAATTGCGGTAGGGAGTCTTTGCCGGATTACCTTGCCCCCTCCCGGCAGGTCCGATCTCCTAAAGGTATGTTTCGGAAATTTGTCTGCTTGCTCTTCCTCTTGTCGGGAGGGTTGCACGGACAAGAAGAGGAGCTGGAAGCCCCGCCCGGCTATCCCGGCCGCGAGCCGGACCACCTCGTCCCTGTCACGGCGCGCGACACCGAACGTCACGAGGCATACCGCCACCGCCTCGATCAGGAGTTCCAACTCGGGGATTTTGCCTTTGCCCGCATGATCAGGAAGGGTTCGGCGGAGATCAGGGCGGGGGAGTCCGTTTTTTGCATCCACGGCGGTCCTGCCGACCGGGATCCTGCGCGGACGGAGAAATTTTATCTCACCCGCAAGATCGCGGATCGCAACGTGTGGTATGCCATCCCGCAGAATAGCAACGATCAGGCAAGTCACGAGGTGAAGATCCGCACCATCACTGTCCCGCTCGACAAGCCGCTGGCCCTGCGCCTGATCAAACTATGGGACCGCATGCTCGAGCGCGTGGCGGAGCGGGATTGGAAAAAATTTCCGAACGGCACGTTGGACGGCGGAACCTATGTCTTCTCTACCCCCGGAAAAACCGGGGAATACCTCCGGGCACCCTATAATCGCACGAGCACCGGCATCTTCGCCGGTCTCGGCGACCTGTTGATGGAATATGGCGATGGAATGTGGAACATGCATTCCCTCACGCTGAAGAAGATTGAAGCCCAGGCCGCGAAGCTGGAAACCTACCTCGACGAGCATCCGGCTCCGCGATAGCCTGCCGGGCTTCTTCTCAGGTCCCGAAATAGCCGCCTTTTGCTTCCAGCCAGAGGGAATATCCCTCAAGCTCGTCTTCCGAAACCTCCGCGGAGGCAATGCGGATCGGCCCCATGGCGAGAAAGGCCTTCCTGGAAAGCGGCATGTGCCGATGGCAGGGTGCTTTTCACCGGTCCCGGCAAGCAGGAGGTCGCCGTGCTCGACCGTCGGCGGACGCTCCGGCCAATGGTTGCCATATATCCGGACATGGACGCCTCCATCGTCGGCTTTCAGCAGCTTGAGGGCCCGGTAAGAGTCGCCGTGCCTTATCGAATAGATGTTCCCTGCCTGGTAGTTGAAGCTCCGTTCATAGACGGTTTGAAGATTGGCGGTTTGCTCGGGGATGAAAAACCCCCGCAGGTGCTCGTCACCGGGGTTGATCACGATGCCCGCCATGCCGTTCATTGAGAACACGAGCTCCAGCGCGGAGATGGCGCTCACCGCTGCGAAGGGACCGTGGCGTTCCGCCTCCGCCCCCTCCCTGGCGGTGAAGACGGCGACATATCCCTTGCCATCCGGACCTTGGAGCATGGCTGCATCGCCGATGGGGTCGGGTCCCTTGGCGATAGTATGGACCTGAGAAGCACCGAACCACGTGATGAGCTGGGTGATGGATTGTTCGTCCGGCTGGGCCAAGTGGACCGCGAGGGCCCCTTCCAGCGGGTTGCCGCGGCCTTCCGCGAAATCCGTGCCGATCTTGCTCCACAAGGCATCCCGCTCGTTTTTTTCCTTCGGGGCCTCGCCCTTTTTCCTGAGGAACCGGAACATCGGGGGAGACTGCGGATCACCCGGAGCGCTGCCAAGAACGCCTATGCGACAACTTCGCCCACCCCGCGATCACATCGCCGCTTCGCTGGTCCCGTAGATGTTCCGGGAGACGTGGTTGAAGACCACCGCGCCGACCCATTCAGGTTCCCGGCCCTTCTTCGATCACGAAAATGAAGTTCTCCTTGCCATGAGGCCGTGCCAGGTGGACGCGGGCGCGTGAAAAGCCTTGCTCGTGGTAAAATTTCTCCAGTTTGAGGCGTGCGGACTCGAGGGCCAGGGCGTCCGGCGAGCGTGCAGTCAGATCGGCGATCCGGGCGAGCCTGGTGGCGGAGAAAGCCGTGTGTCCGGAGAATCTTGCAGGGCCGGGCGGGGGGCGCAGCCAGATCTCCACATGCAGATGGATGGTTTCTCCATGGCCGCTCGTCTGGAATTCCGCATTGTCGATCAAGCCGCTTTCATGGAGGGCGACGAGATCCTCGTCGATCTGTTTGGAAGAATATCGGGTGCCGGGTTGCGAGCGGATAAGCCGGGTGATCCTCCCTTCAACGGACGCTTCTCTATCCCGAATGCGGACTGACAATGCGGAGATTTCTTTTCCTTCAAGGCTTCCTCTGGCCGGTTCCGTGGAACAGGAACAGGCGGAACAAAACAAAAAAAGCCCGGCGAACCATCGGATGCATTTGGCAGAACAAGTCATCGGAGGGCTGGAAGAAGGATTTCCGTTTCCCGGATCGGATTGGTTGTCTGCCTCATATCGAAAGCTCCCGGGAATGATTCATTCTCGTGGAATAAAGCGACCCTTGGGAAGGCCCTTCGCGCCGCCGATGGCTGTTCAGATTTCGCGCCTTTTCGCGTCGTTTCGCGGTTAACCTTCTCCTCCCCAGGCCGGCGGCCACTTCATTTCGCAAAGGTCCGGTAGAAGGGAAGGGGGACATGGTGCTATCTCACTCCTCCTCGTCCCCATCCTCGAATTTCGCGTCCGCGCGGATCTCGTCCAGGCGGGCGCGGTAGCTTTTTTCATCGAAGCCGCGCTTGGAGCGCCACATGGCGTCCGTTTCCTCGCCCAGGCAGGCGGCGATGCGTTCCTTCGCATCCTGCGGGCTCATCCCGCCCGCCGTCAGCCGCTCGTGGGTTTTTGCCACGTAGCGGGTCTGCGGGGCCGCGAGCTGCTGCTCCACCGCGGCCAGGAGGTCGTTGAAAAAGGCGTCTTCGTTCATCGCGCGGGGGCAGGAGTAGCATTCCCCGCGGGGCGGGGGGAAGATCCTTCGCGGCATCCCGCGCGCGGAAAAAACCTGCGGTCCCGGGAAAATGCCCCTAGCATCCGCGCATGCCGCGCCTCCTGCTCGCCCTGCTCTGTGGTTTCCTCGCCGCCTGTGGAAAGAAGGACCCCGGCGGGCCGGAGCCGCTGCGGGTCGGCATGGAGCTGACCTACCCGCCCTTCGAGACGAAGGACGCGCAGGGCAATCCCGACGGGGTGGGGGTGAAGATGGCGGAGGCCCTGGCGCAGGAACTGGGCCGCCCGCTCAAGATCGTGCCGATGGAATTCACCGGCCTGATCCCGGCGCTGAAATCCGGAAGCATCGACCTGGTAATCTCTTCCATGACCGCATCCGAAGTGCGGCGCGAGTCGATCGATTTTTCCGAGCCCTACGCCTTCACCGGGCTCGCCATCCTCACCGGCAAGGACTCGAAGCTCCGAGCCGCCGCGGACTTGAAAACCCCCGGCACCCGCATCGCCGTGAAGGCGGGCACGACCGGGGAAACCTGGGCCCTGGCGAATCTCCCGGAGGCGAAGGTCACCGCCTACGGCGAAGATGCCGCCTGCGTGCAGGAAGTCGCGCAAGCCCGGGCGGATGCCTTCATTTACGACCAGCTCAGCATCTACCGCTACCACAAGAAGAATTCCGCCGGCACCCGCGCGCTGCTGGATGCCTTCGTGCAGGAAAACTGGGCCGTGGGCATCGCGAAGGGGAATCGGGAGCTGAAAGCCCGGGTGGATGCCTTCATCGTGAAATTCCGCGAAGAAGGCGGCTTCGCGCGGCTGGCGGACCAGTACCTGGCGGAGGAAAAGAAGGCTCTGGAAGAGATGGGCGTGCCCTTCATCCTGCGTTGATCCCCGGAGATGCAGACCGCCGCCTTGCGCCGCTGGAATTGGATTGCCGGGCTTCTGATCGCCCTGGCCTTCGCCGGGCTGTGCACGCTGGTCTTTTCAAAGCTGGGTGCAGGCTGGGATTGGTCGAAGCCGCTGGAGCCGCAGTACCGGGGCATCCTGCTGCGCGGCTGGGGCTGCACGCTGCTGCTCTCCGCCGGGGCGCTGCTGGGTAGCCTGCTGGTCGGCATACTGCTCCTGGCCGGGCAGCGCAGTCCCTTGGGCGCGGTGCGGAGGACTTGCCGCCTCTTCCTGGAATTCGTGCGGGATACCCCGCTGCTGGTGCAGCTCCTCGTGGGCTATTACGTGATCTTCGGGCCGCTCCTGTCCCGCACGCTGGAGGGCTACGGCTGGGATGAAAAGCTGCTCATCGGCATCCTGCTGCTCTCCATCTTCGAGGGCGCGTACCTGGGGGAGATCCTGCGCGGCGGGGTGGAAAGCATCCCGCGGGCGCAGTGGGAATCCGCCCGCGCGGTGGGCTTCAACCGCAGGCAGGTGTACCGGCACGTCATCTTTCCCCAGGCGCTGCGCCGGGTGTTGCCCGCGGTGGCGGGGCAGTTCGTTTCCTTGATCAAGGATTCCTCGCTTCTCAGCGTCATCGGCGTGCAGGAGTTCGCCTATCAGGCGCGGGTCTATACTTCCATGACCTACGGCGGGCTGGAAGCCTACGTGCCGCTGGCCCTGGGCTACCTGGTGCTCACCGCGCCGGTGGCCTTCCTTTCCCACCGGCTCGAACGCCGCTTCCGCGATGAAACTTGAGATCACCGGTCTGACGAAACGTTACGGCAGCCATGCCGCGCTGGACGGTCTGGACCTGCACGTCCCCGGCGGGCGGGTGCTCGCGCTGGTGGGCCCCTCCGGCGGGGGAAAAAGCACGCTCCTGCGCGTGCTGGGCGGCCTGGAAAGGCCGGACGCAGGCCGGGTGCTGATCCGGGAGCAGGCCCTGCCGGAAACGGAGGCCGGGCTGCTGGCCTACCGCCGCCGGAACGGCTTCCTCTTCCAGCAATTCAATCTCTTCCCCCACCTCAGCGCCCTGCGGAATCTCACCCTGCCGCTGGAGGAGGTCCACGGCATGGGCCCGGCCCTGGCCCGCGAAACGGCGGAAGCCGCGCTCGGCCGCTTCGGCCTGCTGGCACACGCCCACAAACGCCCCGCCCAGCTTTCCGGCGGCCAGCAGCAGCGAGTGGGTATCGCCCGCGCCGTGGCGGCGAAGCCGGAGGTGCTCTTCCTGGACGAGCCCACTTCCGCACTCGATCCGGAAATGACGGCGGAGGTGCTGGAACTGATCCAGGAATTGGCGGAAGACGGCCAGCGCATCGTCCTGAGCACGCACGAGATGGGCTTCGCCCGCGCCGTGGCGGACCGGGTGGCCTTCCTCTCCGCCGGGCGGGTGCGGGAGTCGGCAGCGCCGGCGGAGTGGTTTGCCGGACCCGACACGGAGGAGGGGCGGCGTTTCCTGTCCCGGGTGCTGAAATACGGCTGAGCGGCCGTGCTCAGGCCTCGGCCGGCACCCGCGCCGTGCCGCAATTCCAGCATTCGGAAAAGACGCCCTCGACATGCTCCTTGCACACCGGGCAGGTCCAGTCCGCCGCCGCGGGCA
>CBFGVD010000248.1:0-5561 GCA_965651965.1 uncultured Verrucomicrobiaceae bacterium
GTCACCCTGAAAGACGGCTCGCGCCTTTCCGGCACCGTCACCGCGCTTTCGGACGGCGGGCAGGTCTCGCTGGCCAGCTCCCTGTCCTTCGAGCCCTTCCTGCTGCGCGCGGATCACCTGCGCCGCGTGGATTTCTCCCGGAAGGGGAAAATCCCCGACGAGCACGACGCGCTGGCGATCCTGGCCAACGGCGATGAAATCCCCTGCGACCTGCTGGGGATCGATTCGGATTCCCTCCGCCTCGGCACCACCTTCGCCGGGGTGCTGGACGTGCCGCGGGAGGCCGTCTCCACCGTGCAGCTCGGCGTGCGGCCGCGGCAGGTGATCTACCGCGGTCCCGCGGATGCGGCGGGGTGGACGATCAAGGACGGCTGGCGTTTCGACTCGGACCGCTTCACCGCGGAAGGCAGCGGCCACATGTCCCGGAGCTTCGAGATCCCCGGTTCCTTCGCCCTCAGCTTCCGGCTCTCCTGGCGCAGCAACCCGAACATCCAGGTCTATTTCGCCGACGACAAGCTGGAGACCGTGGGCAAGGCGGACCGCTACTACGTGACCTTCAATGTCTCCGGCCTGGGGCTCAAGCGCCAGCAGAGCGACGAGGGCCACACCTGGCTGGACATGGCTTCCATCCCGCGGGACCCCTCCGATTTCCCGGACTCCAGCGTGGAGATCGAGCTGCGGGTGGACCGCAAGCTGGCGCTGGTGCACATCTACATGGATGGCGAACTGGTCGAGAAATGCCACGACCCGCTGGACCGCGCGCCCTCCGGCCAGGGCATCATGTTCCGCAGCAACATCGGCGGGGACGACTCCATGTCCATCGATGCGATCGAGGTCCGCGAATGGGATCCCGCCGCGGACCGGCACCGCAACGAGCCGCGCGGGGACGAAAGCACGGACGTGGTGATCACCCGCAGCTCGGACCGCGGCAAGGGCCGCATCCTGGGCATGAAGGAAGGGGCGGAAGGGCCGGCCATCCTTTACAAGGGCCCGCATACCTCCGAGCCGGTGGAGCTGCCCGCCGGGCATGTCTCCACGCTCTTTTTCCAGCGGCCGGAAGGGAGCGGCCGCCTGCCCGCCCCGCCGCTCGCGCTGGGGCTCCGCGGCCGCGGCTCGCTCGGCATCACCGCCTGCACGCTCACGGAGGAAGGCCTGCGCGCCGAGCACCCGCTGCTCGGCCCCCTGACGATCCGGAAGGAAGCCGTGGCCCGCCTGGAGAGAAACCCGGCGCAGGCCGCGGAAGAGGACGAAGACGGGGAGGAGGAGGAAGAATGAACGCGCTCCGGAGACTCCCCCTGCTTTTCCTGCTCGGCGGCGGCGCCCTGGCCGCCACTGAGGCGGAGATCCAGTGCACCGATGGCAGCCGCCTGAAAGGCACCCTGCTGGAGATCGGCGCGGAGAGCGCCCGCCTGGAGGCGGATTTCCTGGCCGCGGCCGTGCCCCTGAAGCTGGAAAAGATCCTGGAAATCGCCCTGCCCGCCCGCCGCGGGGAATTCAAGGGCGACCACATCGCCTCCGTGACGCTGAGCAACGGCGACACCCTGCGCGGCGAGCTGACCGGCGTGACCGCGGAGGAAATCTCCCTGCGCACCTGGTATGCCGGGGACCTGCGCTTCCGCCGCGAGATGGTGGACCGCCTGGAGATCGAGGACCGCCCGGAACTCCTTTTCTCCGGACCGGAGGGCCTGGAGGGCTGGACCCGGGACGACGGCTCCCGCTGGTCCTTCGAGCAGGGCGCGCTGCGCTCCCAGGGGCCGGGCACCATCGCGCGCAAGATCGACCGCGTGCCGCCCCGCGCCCGCTACGCCTTCGACATCGCCTGGCGCTCCAGCCCGCGCTTCCGCTTCATCTTCCAGAGCGACGACGTGGAGTCCCTGGAACCGCCGAACTGCTACATGCTGACTTTCACGAACGCGCGCTACGTGCAGCTCAGCAAGCGTTCCTCCCGCGGCGGAAACACCCAGATCGGCAACTTCGTGAATATCCCGGAGATGCTGAGCAAGGAAAAGGTCCGCCTGGAACTGCTGGTGGACCGCAAGACCGGGCTCATCCGCATGCTGGTGAACGGCAACGTGGCCGCGGACTGGACCGATCCCGAGGCGGACCCCGGCACCTTGTCCGGCGGGATCCACTTCAATTCGCAGGACTCCTCCCCCCTGCGCATCTCGCGCATCGAGGTCACGACCTGGGACGGCATCGTGGAAGGCGTCGCGCCGGATCACGACGAGGGCTTCATGGAGGACGACGAGCCGCCCCCGGCGAGCGAGGAACCGGAGCCGGACCCCGCCCGCATCCGCCTGCGCAACAACGACCAGGTGGCGGGCGAGATCCTGGGCATCGCGGACGGCAAGGTGCAGCTCAAGACCCGCTTCGGCGAAGTCCGCCTCCCCGTGTCCCGGCTCCGCACCTTCACCCTGCACACGCCGGAAAACCGCAAGGACCCGGACCTCTACCAACTGCCGAAACGCTACCAGGGCGACGTGCGGGCCTGGTTCCCGGACGGCACCTGCGTGACCTTCCGCCTGTCCGGCACGGAGGACGGCCGCTTCAAGGGCTACGCCCAGCCCTTCGGCGAGGCGCAATTCGATGCCGCCGCCTTCAACCGCGTGGAATTCAACCTCTACGATCCCGATCTGGACCTGCTCCGCGCGGGCCGGGACGCCTTCTGAGCGGGCCCGGGGAGAGACGGCAGCGTTCCGTGCGCCGCGAGCGGCACCGGAGATCCCGCGGAGCCCCCCCTCCCGCAGCCGTTTTCCCACGGCGTGCACCGGGCGTGACAGCGCCGCGCCAGCCCCGGAAAAACCTTGCCAAAAAGATAGGGAAAAGATGAGGTGATATCCCCGGCTTCCATTTCCCCGGGGGCCATCTGCCAGCGATCACGAATCCAGCAACCGCCATGAAACCCTCTCTCCCAGCCATCGGCTTATTTCTTTTCCTGGGCTGCCCTTCCGCCTTCTGCGCGGAAACCCTAACCGGCGACACGACGATCTACCAATCCGGCAGCGAGGAGGGAAATCTCGCCATCGAAGGTTCGGTCCTGAATCTCGGGATCGATACGAACTACAATTACGGGGGCATCACCTTCCTTTATGATTCCAGCTCGGGATACAGCCTCTCGCTCCTGGGGGAAAGCCCCGTGCGGTGGCTCTGGGGCTCGGACTACAACGGCTCCGGATCGGTCGTCCCGCAGATGGATTTGAGCGACGACAATCTTCTCACCATCTATCAGCCGGATACCTATTATGCGAACCCGCGGATCGTGCTGGACCCCGGCGGCGCTTACAGCGGGCAGGATCCGAAAATCCTGATCGGCGGAAGCGAAGTGGTCACGGCGGCGAGTGCCGCGACCCTGCTTGCGGGTAACTATCTGCCGGCATTGCCGGATGGCGCGCTGCTGCTTTCCGGCGGCCACGGCACCGGCACCATCCCGGCTTCGGGAGCAGGCAACCGGATGATGTGGTATTCCGGCAAGTCGGCCTTCCGCGCGGGCGCGGCGGGTTCCGCGAACTGGACCGACGCGAACATCGGCGTTTACAGCGCGGCGCTGAACTACGACACGAAGGCCTCCGGCCCCTATTCGACGGCCACGGGCCATCTTTCCGTCGCCTCGGGCATCGCATCCTTCTCCGCGGGCCGGGGGGCTGCCGCCGGGACCTTTTCCTTCGCGGGAGGTCTCAATGCCAACGCCGCCGGCTATGCCTCCGTCGCCTTCGGCGAATACACGAGCGCCTCCGCGCGATCCTCCGCGGCCTTCGGGCGCTACAGCGAGGGCCGCAACGCGACCGGCACGAGCGGCAGTTCCACCTGGGTCGGCGACAACCAGCACGCCGTGCTGGAGGTGGGGATCGGCACTTCCGCCGCGACGCGGAAAAACGCCCTCACCGTCCTCCAGGACGGATCGGTGGAAGTCGGCAAGGCGACCGCGGCGGATAACTCCGTGCCGCTGACGGTGAATGCGGACGGCAGCGTGGTGCTGGCCAAGGCCCAGGGCGACATCTCGATGGGAATCTACGGCAACGAGTGAGCGGGGGGATGCCTGTGGATTCCCCCAAGCTGTTGCCGGCCGTGCCGGTGCGGAGCGTCCTTGGCATGCTCGCCTTGGCCTTGGCCACCCTGTTCCTCGCATGGGTGATAAGGGATCGTCATCGCCTACAGAATCCCGGCCCGGCTTCCTACCAGGCGACTCTGTATTCCCTTCATGTCCGCGCCGTCGATGCCGCGGACGGCCAAGCCCTCGATTTCCGGCTTGGTTGGGCCAGGGATGCGATCTCACCCTTTACCAAGGGTTCCGGCCCGGGGAGTCACGAAATTCGGAAGGATCGCTCCCATGCGCTTCACCTGGTGGGGATTCCCCTGTCCGGAGGGCTGGAGGTCACGATCAGTGCCGATGGCTACAAGGATCAGGTGATCCGACTTCCGGGGAAACGCAGCGGCCTGGAGACTTGGAATCCGGAGAAGATCCTGACGGTGAAGATGGAATCCGGTCCGGGGAAGCGCTGAACCCGGCGGGGCTGCCGCGATTTGCGGTGGCATTTGCCGTCGTTTCCGGCGATAGCCGCGCCCGCGTTTTCCCGCCATGGAATCTCTCACCGTTATCAAGGCCGGCACCGGTGTCCTGACCCGCGCGAGCGACGGGACGCTGGACGGGGCATCGCTCGTGCGTCTCGTGACCGCCATCGCCGGGCTGGTGGAGGGCGGGCACCGCTGCCTGCTGGTCAGCTCCGGGGCGGTGGGCGCGGGGGTCTCCGCCTTCGGGCTGGAGGGCTACCCGAGCGATCTTTCCACCAAGCAGGCCTGCGCGGCGGTGGGGCAGGCGCGGCTGATGCATACCTACGAGAGCTTGTTCCGGAATTTCGACCTGGCGGTGGCCCAGGTGCTCCTGACCGCGGCGGACCTCCACACCCCGGAGCGGCGGGACTATGTCTCGAATACCCTGCGCCGCCTGCTGGCGGAGCCGCGGATCGTGCCGATCATCAACGAGAACGACTCCGTGGCGGTGGAGGAACTGCGGGTGGGGGACAACGACATGCTCTCCTCCCAGGTGGCCCGCCTGCTGGGGGCGGAGACCCTGGTGCTGCTCACTTCCGTGGACGGCCTGCTCGCGCCCGGCACCGGCGAACTGGTGGAAGAAGTCCCGGACGTCGATGCCGTGCTCGGCTTCGCGAAGGACGAGCGCGGGCGCTTCTCCATCGGCGGCATGGCCTCCAAGCTCCAGGCGGTGAAGCATTCCGTGGACGCGGGCATCACCGTGCACATCGCGCACGGGCGCAGGCCGGAGCGCCTGGCCGGCATCATGGCGGGGCAAAAGGGCCTCTCCACCCGCTTCGCCGCGCGCGGGGCGAATTGAAGGATGCGAACCGCCGCCCCGGCACTATTCTCCAGAACATTTCCCCATGACCGAAGCCGAAGTCACCGCCGCCGTAGAGACCATGGCCCGGAATGCCCGGGCGGCCTCCTACAAGCTTTCCCAGCTCTCCACGGAAGAGAAGAATGACATCCTGCGCGCGATGGCCGCGGAGCTGCGTGCGCGCAGTGCGGAGATCGTGGCGGCCAATGCACTC
>CBFGVD010000249.1:0-5555 GCA_965651965.1 uncultured Verrucomicrobiaceae bacterium
ATCGCCGCCCTCCGCGGCCACCACCGCCTTGCCGAGCTTGATCGGCTCCACCGGGGCATCCAGGGGGCTGCCGTCGATCGGGCCGCGCGGATAGCGGATCGCCGATGGACCGGCGTCGTAATCCGCCATCCACTTCAACATCGCCACGAATTCCGCCTCGTTCGCCGGCTGCATGTGCACGATGCCCGGGACAGGCCGGAGGTAGCCGATATCGAAAAGCCCGTGGTGGGTCGGCCCGTCGTCGCCGGAGAGCCCGCCGCGATCCATGCACAGGCGGACCGGCAAGTTTTGCAACGCCATGTCGTGGATGATCATGTCGTAGGCGCGCTGCATGAAGGTCGAGTAGATCGCCAGGAAGGGTTTGAAGCCCTTCGTCGCCATGCCGCAGGCGAAGAGCGCGGCGTGCTCCTCGGCGATGCCCACGTCGTAATAACGGCCGGGCAGCTCTTTCTTGAAAATCTCCAGCTTGGTCCCGCCCGGCATCGCGGCGGTGATCGCCACCATCTTCTCGTCCGTTTTGGCCAGATCCGTCACGGTGCGGCCGAAAATATCCGAACAAGTCGGGGTGGCGGAGAGATCGGTCGAGCCGTCCTCGATCTTGTAGGCGCCCAGGCCGTGGAACTTGCCCGGATTGTCCAGCGCCGGTTGGTAGCCGCGGCCTTTCTCCGTGATGATGTGGAGCACCACCGGCTCGTGGAGCGTCTTCAGGTGCTCGAAGGTCCGGATCAGCAGCGGCAGGTCGTGGCCGTCGATCGGCCCGTAGTAGCGCAGACCGAATTTCTCGAAGAGCACGTTCGGGAAGAGCAGGTTCTTCGCTCCCTCCTCCACTTTGTGGGCCAGCTTGCGCACCGCTTTTCCGGCGATCCTTTCCACGAAGTCCGCGGCGCTGTTCCTCACGCTGGCGTAAGTGGAGTGGGTCTGGAGCGCGTTGAAGTAGCGGGCGATGGCCCCGACGTTCTTGTCGATCGACCACTCGTTGTCGTTCAGCACCACGATGAAGCGCTTGGTGGTCTCGGCGATATTGTTCAGGGCCTCCAGGGTAGGGCCGCAGGTGAAGGCGGCATCCCCTGCCACCGCCACCACGTGGCTGTCGTCCTTCGCCAGATCCCGCGCCGCGGCCATGCCCAGCGCCGCGGAGAGGGCCGTGCCAGCGTGACCCGCGCCATAGCAATCGTGCTCGGACTCGGTCCGCAGCAGGAAGCCGTTCAGCCCCTTGTAGGTCCGCATCGTGTGGATCAGGTCCGCCCTGCCGGTCAGCATCTTGTGGACGTAGCCCTGGTGCGCCACGTCGAAGACGAAATTATCCTTCGGCGTGGAGAAAACCCGGTGGAGGGCGATGCTCAGCTCCACGACGCCCAGATTCGGCCCCAGGTGGCCGCCGGTGCGGGAAAGGCAGGTGATGAGCGAATGCCGGATTTCCCCGGCCAGCTTCAACAAATCCCCTTCGGGCAGGGCTTTGACATCCTCCGGCGAACGGATGGCGGCCAGCAAGGGGCCGAGGGCGGAGTGCTCAGAAGAGGCGGATGTCGTCATCGTCGTCGGGTTCGTCCGGGGTGCCGGTGTTGCGGCCGGCCGGTTCGTCATCATCTTCATCCGGAGATTCGTCGGGGTCGTCGGGGTCGTCGGGGATGTTTGCCGCGCTCGCGGAAATCGTCTGGAGCCGTTTCCGGGCGGAGGCGAGCACAGTTTCGCAGCGCGCGAGCAATTTCGAGCCCTTTTCGTAGCGGGCCACCAATTCTTCCAAGGGAAGCTGTTCCTCCTCCATCGCGGCCACGATCTCCTCCAGTTCGTGCAGCGCCTGCTCGAAGCCGGGCTCCTTGCCCGTTTCCTCGCCGGAAGATGTTTTTTTGCGGGCCATCACTTCGCCGGGGTTTGGCCGGAGAGGGGGGTGCCGTAAAACACGAGATCCCCTCCCGAAAGGCCCATGGTGCGGCTGTAGCGCGCCGCGATGTCCGCGATTTTCGGATCCTGCCGCAGGATGCTGACGCCGTCCCGCTTCACGTCCGGAGCCGTGAGTTCCGCCACCGGGCCATTGAAGACGAACGAGTTGAAATCCCCGAACTGCCTCCGGACTTCGGACATCGGCCCGATATCCGTCGAAGATGGGCTCATCAGGAACCCGGCGAAGGGAGTCCCGAGCGAAGTCGCCCGGTCCTCCAGCTTCTCGAAGCCCTTCTTCGTTTTGGGCAGCCAGAGGCTCATCGTGTCGGCGTACCAAGCCACGGCCCATGGTTGGTCGGAGACCACGATCTTTTCCCCGGTCGGGGACAGGGAGCCGCGGTCCTTGATGATTTCCGGCAGGTATTTGTGCAGGATGTCCGGGCGGTACGGCGGCCAGTGGGGCACCCCGCCCTTGCTCAGATACATCCCGATCTGCACCTTGTCCGGCAAGGTCAGGACCATCGGCGCGGCCGAAAGCACCACCAGGGCGATGAAATGCGCGTTCCGCAGGAAAGGAGCCGAGGAAACGATCTCCAGGCGGCTCCAGAGGATTGAAATGAAGGCCAGGCCGTAGGCAGCCATCACGGGGGCGAAGAGCAGGTGGATCTGGTTCGGATGGAGCGGGTTCTGCCGGTCGATCCCGAAGATCGCCATGCCCAGCGCGGCGAAAGTCCACATGAGCAGGACACCCCAGCGGAATCCGGCGATGGAAGCCCGCTTGAAGGGATGAAGCAGCGCGATGAAGAAGAAGGGCGCGGCCAGGATCCCCCCCATGAAGGGCAAGAGGTCGGAGGCCTGCACCAGGGTGGTGCCCAGGATCTTGAGGATCATCCCGTCCAGGGACAACGGCTCGCTCTCCAGATCGTGGTTCCGCATCACGAGCGACTCGGTGCTGCCGCCGATGCCATTGTAGAGCACGTAGAAGCCCGTGCCGAAAGGCTGCCCCGTGATCCCGCTTGCGCGGATCAACGGGAGCGCGATCGCCAGCGCGACCAGCCCCAGGCCGATCAGGGCGATGATTCCCCGCGGCTTGAAGGTGAAGGCGGCATACACCAGGTACCCCAGGAAAATCCAGGCCGCGATCCAGTGGGTCAGCACCATCAGCACGAAGAAAGCCGCCCCCAGCAGCGCCGGCCCGAAGGCCTGCCGCCCCTCTTCCTGCGCCTCCACCGCACGGTAGGTGAAATACAGCCCGCAGGAAAAGAGCAGCAGCAGCAGCATCTGCGGCAAGCCGCTCTGGGAAAAATTCCAGTAGAGGTCGCAGAGCATCATCAGCACCGCCGTCACTCCCGCGATCTTCGCGTCGAAAATCCTCCCCACCAGCAGGTAGGAAACCCCGATCGCCATCAGGAAAAACAGGGTGGAAACCAGGGCGATCACGCGATCCAGCGGAAAAACCAGTTCGTGTTTCCCCATCGGCCACGCGTCCGGCTTGTCTCCGCCGACCAATTTCAGCACGGCCCCCAGGATCAGGGGATTGAGCGGGGCATGGTAGGTGTCCTTGAAGCCGGTGAAAGGAACCGCGCCGTCATTCGCCTTTTCCGCCTCGTAGTAGGCCAGGGGGCGGATCATTTTGGTGGTGAATCCCTCGCCGCGCGCGATCTGCCGCGCGATCTGCGCCTGTTCCATCGCCTGGGGCGAGGAAAGGCCGCGGAAAAGCGGCATCAGGTTGAGCAGGGTGAAACTGATCAGGACCAGGAAAAACAGGATCCTGCGGATCATTACCGCCGTTTCGAATTGAGAGGAAGTGGGGCTGCTCATGAGGGATCGGTCGGGGCGCCTGCGGGCTTCACTCGCCCTCCTCCTTGAGTTTCCTCTGGAGGGTGCGGCGACTGATGCCGAGAAGCTCGGCGGCCCGCGTCCGGTTGCCTCCGGCTTCTGCCAAGGCGGCGCGGATGGCGCTGGTTTCGAGCGCATGCAAATTCAATTCCCGTGGAGCGGCAAGGGTGATTTTCCCGGCATCCGGAACCGTCACCGGCTGTACCGGGAAGGGCTGCTCCCCGAGGATCGAAGCCGGCAGATGGTGGAGGTCGATCACCGGGTCGTTGCTCATCACCACGCCGTGCTCGATCATGGTCCTCAATTCCCGCACGTTACCGGGCCAGGGATAGGTCCGCAGGGCCCGCAGGGCCTGGTCGCTCAGCGGCTTCACCGGCCGCCCGTTCTCCTCCGCGAATTCCTTCAGGAAGACCCCCGCCAGCAGCACGATGTCCTCCGCCCGCTCTCTCAGCGGCGGCATTTCGATCCTCACCACGTTCAGGCGGAAGAAAAGATCCTCGCGGAATTCCCCGCGCGCCACCATCGCTCCCAGGTTCTTGTTCGTCGCGGCGATCACCCGCACGTCCACCTTGATCGGGGCGTTCGAACCCACCCGCTCGATCGTCCGCTCGGAGAGGGCCCGCAGCAGCTTGACCTGGATGGAAGCGTCGATTTCCCCGATCTCGTCCAGAAAAAGCGTCCCCCCGTCCGCTTGCTCGAAGCGCCCTATCCGCCGCTGGGTCGCCCCGGTGAAGGCCCCCTTTTCGTGGCCGAAAAGCTCGCTCTCCAGGATCTGCGGGGCCAGGGCCGCACAGTGGACGATCACCAGCTTCTCCGCCGGGCGCCCGCTGAGGCGGTGGATCGCGTGGGCCACCACCTCCTTGCCCGTGCCGGACTCCCCCTCGATCAGGACCGTCGCCCGGGTCGGCGCGACCTGCCGGACAACGTCGATGACCTTTTTCACCGCCGGCGATTTCCCCGCCAGGCGCTCCAGGCCGGAGGAATCCGAGATCTGCTCGCGGAGCTGCCGGTTTTCCGATTCCAGCTTCCGGCTGCGCAGGGCGCGCTTCAGCAGCATCTCCACCTCGTCCAGATTCAGCGGCTTGGTCACGAAATGCCAAGCCCCCCGCCGCATCGCCTCCACCGCGGTATCCACGGAACCGTAGGCCGTCATCATGATCGCCACCGGTGGGTGGGCCAGCGCCAGCGCCTGCTCCAGCAGATCCATCCCGGAGTCCCCGCCCATCCGCAGATCCGTCAGCAACAGATCGATCGGCTCCGCTTTGAGCACCGCCATCGCTTCGGAGACGTTCGCGGCGGTGAAAACCTCGAATTCCTCCTCAAGCGCGGTCCGCAGGCCATCCCGCGTGGCTTTCTCATCATCGGCGATCAAAAGGGTCGGCGTCATATCGGAAACGGGGGGAGGGTGAAACGACCTTCCCGGAAGCGGCATGCGGTCGTTTTCATCATTAATAATCAATAACAGCTAATTATTCCCGCCCCCTTAGCGGCTCACCTCCACTTCGATCACGCGGTCGTGGGATTCGAGCAAGCGGACCGGCTTCGGGCCGCGCGGGAGATGGATGCGCACCCGGGTTCCCGCTCCCGGCTCGCTCTGGATCTCGATCTCGCCGCCGTGCTCCCGCACCACCCGTCTCACGATCAGCAGGCCCAGGCCGCTGCCGGATTGCTTGGTCGTGCGGTACGGCTCGAAGAGCGAGCCCATGTGCTCCGGAGAGATCCCGGTGCCGTTGTCCTCGATGGAGATGGTGGCCTCGAACTCGTTTGCCCGCGCCGAAATCCGGATCAGCCCCCCCTTCCCGCCGATGGCCTGGTAGGCATTCCGCAGGAGATTG
>CBFGVD010000250.1:0-5553 GCA_965651965.1 uncultured Verrucomicrobiaceae bacterium
GGCGCGCTGGAAGCGCTGGAGACCCTGCCGGTGCGGGAGATCGTCACCCCCGTCGGCAAGGCGCGGAGCAAATTCTTCCGCGAGTTGGCGGTGCAGACCGCGAAGAAAGGGCTGCCCTTCGTGCTGGGGAGTACCGCCCGGCAGCATGGAATATCCGCCGCGGCATGGGTGGAGGTCCTGCACGAGCCCGACGCGGAGGACCAGAATGCCCTCGCGGACGAGCGGGTGATGGTGCTGCGCCTGCACTGGCGCGGCTGGCGCATTCTTTTCCTGAGCGATGCCGGCTGGGGGACCGAGCGCAAGATGCTGGAGAGCGGACGGGATCTGGCCGCGGATCTTATCGTGGCCGGCCGCCATGCCAGCGATTCCACGATGGGGGATGCCTTTCTGGATGCCGTGAAGCCGCAGGCGATCATCGCCGGACACGCCGATTTCCCGGCAGCCCAGCGGATTCCGGCAGCCTGGGCCGCGGATTGCGCACGGCGCGGCATCCGCCTGATCCATCAGGGCAGAACCGGCGCGGCCATCGTCGTGCCGCGGGATGACGGCGGATTGGAAATCCGCGGCTTCGCGGACGGCTCAAGCGTGATCCTGCACCGCTGATTTCCTCAGGCGGAGTCCCTGCAGGGATTTCCCTTCGCTCTCCCAGAGGAGCTGGAAGTCCGTCTTCGGGTAGAAAAAAGCGTCCTCCGGCCATTCCAGGCGCTCGAACTTGCCGAAAGCAGCCACCTTTTCCTCCGCCCACTCGAAGTAGCCGGGGTGGTCGGTTTTAAAAAGGAATTCGCCGCCGGGCTCCAGGAGATCCCATACCGCCTGCAGGAACTCCTCCTGGATCAACCGCCGCCGGTGGTGCCGCAATTTCGGCCACGGATCCGGGCAGAGCAGGTGGAGCCGGGAAACGGAGCCGCGGGGCAGCAGCCATTCCGCGGTGTAGCGGCTCTCCAGGCGCAGTACCCGCGCATTCGCCAGGCCGCGCTTGCCGATCTGCTTGCAGACCTTCCGCACCCGCCCCAGCAGGCGCTCCACGCCCAGGAAATCCCGCTCCGGATAGCGCGCCGCCATTTCCAGCAGGAAGCGCCCGTCCCCGCAGCCCAGGTCCACCTCCAGCGGGCGGCCCGGCCGCAGCAACTCCCCCCGCTCCAGGCGGCGGAAATAATCGGCCGGGACGAATTCCTGGGCTTCCGGGACACGGGCTAGGCGGGTGGCTTCCATCGCGCCGCTTTGCAGCCGCCCGCGCGGCCCCGTGGCAAGCCAAAACATCCCCGCGGACTTTTCCGGGGCCGGTGTGCGATGCCCGCCTCCGCTTTTTCAGTCCGGGTTCCCGCTTGACGCTGTTTCGGCGCGGTCCCTAGCTTTCGCATCCCGTCGCGACGCTGCCGCGGCTGCCGCCATCTTCCCACCAAAACCTTCATCACATCGTGGACCTCAAGGAAATCCGCAAGATCGTCGAGCTCATGAACGAGCATGGCCTTACCGTCTTCGACATGTCGAAGGAGGGCTTCCACCTGAAGCTCCGCAAGGGTCCGGATCTGGATGCCCTGCGAGGCATGATCGGCTCCCTGCCGGCGGCTCCGGCCTATGCCGCGGCTCCCGCTGCCGCCGCAGTCCCGGCCGCTCCGGCAGCCGCCGCCGCTCCCGCCCAGGAAGGAGAGGCGATCACCTCCCCGATGGTGGGCACCTTCTACCGCAAGCCTTCCCCGGATTCCCCGTCCTTCGTCAACGTGGGCGATGCCGTCAGCGAGGGCCAGACCCTCTGCATCATCGAGGCCATGAAGGTGATGAACGAGATCAAGGCAGAGAAGTCGGGCATCATTTCCGCCGCGATCGCCGAGGACGGCAATCCGGTGCAGTTCGGGGATATTCTTTTCCGCATCAAGTGATGCCTTCCGCCCGGAAGTGCCGCCGCTTGAAACCGCCATCGCCTGTCCATGATCAAACGCGTCCTTGTCGCCAACCGCGGTGAAATTGCCCTGCGCATCATCCGCGCCTGCCGGGAACTCGATATCGAATCCGTCGCCGTCTATTCCGAGGCAGACGTCGATTCCATGCATGTCCACCTTGCCGACGAGGCCGTGTGCATCGGGCCGGCGTCGAGCAAGGAAAGCTACCTGAAGGCCGACCGGATCATCGCCGCGGCGGAGATCACCGGGGCCGATGCCATCCACCCCGGCTACGGCTTCCTTTCCGAAAACGCGCGCTTCGCGGAGATTTGCGAGAGCTGCAACGTCAAGTTCATCGGGCCCTCGGCCAAGGTGATCTCGATGATGGGCGACAAGGCGACGGCGCGCGCCACGGCGATCGCCAACGGGGTACCGATCACCCCCGGCTCGGAAATCCTGGCGGACGAGAGTGAAGGGCTCGCCGAAGCCAAACGCATCGGCTTTCCGGTGATGATCAAGGCGACGGCCGGCGGCGGCGGTCGCGGCATGCGCCCGTGTTTCAGCGCGGAGGAATTCTCCTCGCTCTACAAGGCGGCCTCGAACGAAGCGCTCGCGGCCTTCGGCAACGGCGATTGCTACTTGGAGAAGCTGGTGCTTAATCCGCACCATATCGAGTTCCAGGTGATCGCGGACACGCACGGCAATTTCGTCCAGCTCGGCGAGCGCGATTGCTCGATGCAGCGCCGCAACCAGAAGATCATCGAGGAGTGCCCCTCGCCACTGCTCGGACCCGAGCTGCGGAAGCGCATGGCGGAGGCCTCCGTGGCGCTGATCCGGAGCATCGGCTACGAGAATGCCGGCACCATCGAGTACCTCGTCGATGACAAGGGTGAGAACTTCTACTTCATGGAGATGAACACCCGGATCCAGGTGGAGCATCCAGTGACGGAGGAGGTGATGGGTTGCGAACTGATCAAGGAGCAGATCCGGATCGCCTCCGGCGAACCTCTCTCCAGCCATGTCCTGGAGGCCAGCCCGCGCGGTCACTCGATCGAGTGCCGGATCAACGCGGAGGACCCCTTCAACAACTTCTGCCCGAGCCCCGGCAAGATCGAGATGTGGTATGCCCCGGGTGGCAAGGGGGTGCGCGTGGATACCCACGTCTACTCCGGCTACACCGTCCCGCCGAACTATGACTCGATGATTGCCAAGCTGATCGTGACCGGTGCGAGCCGCGAGATCGCGATCGCCCGCATGAAGCGCGCGCTCGGCGAGTTCATGATCCGCGGGATCAAGACGACCATCCCCTTCCAGCAGGAAATCGTCGCCCACCCGGACTTCATGTCGGGTAACTACGACATCGGCTGGGTGGCCCGCTATTTGGAAGAACGCAAGGGGTGATGACCCTGCGTGGCCAACTCTACGCGATCCTCGATCTCGGCTACGTCCGCGCCGGGGACGCGGTGGCCGTAACCCGCGCGCTCCTCGCCGGCGGTGCCGACCTGTTGCAGCTCCGCGGGAAAGGCCATCCGCTCGGGGAAATCGAACACCTTTCCCGTCTGCTGCTGCCGCTGTGCCGCGATGCCGGGGTGCCGTTCATCGTGAACGATCATCCGGCCATCGCTGCGGCGATTGGTGCGGATGGCGTCCATATCGGCCAGGACGACGGCACGCTCGAGGCCGCTCGCGAGATCGCCGGCCCGGACATGATCGTGGGCCGCTCCACGCACTCTCCGGAGCAGGCGCAGGCAGCGCTGAACGAAGGCTTCGACTACATCGGCTTCGGCCCGCTCTTCCCGACACCGACCAAGCTCGGCCGCCCGGGCATCGGAATGGCGAACATCCCCGGTGTCATGGAGGAGGTAGGCTCCAAGATCCCGGTATTCTGCATCGGCGGGATCACGCGCGGGAATCTCCCCGCGGTCCTCGCCGCAGGCGCACAGAACGTGGTGATCGTTTCCGATCTTCTCACCGCGGACGATATTGAAGCGGCGACGCGGGGAGCGAAAAAGGTGATCGCGGATTGAGAGGAATGCCCGGCGGGCAACCTTCCGAATTCAACGAGCGGACGATGGGCGTTTGCCCTCCGCGTGTCCGGCGCGGTCGATTTCTTCCCCCGTTCCGCCAAAGGATAGAACATCGCTAATCAGCGCGGCCGGTCCGCGACATCGGCGGCCGCCAACTACCGGGCGGCTTCGCGTGCGACGGGCAGGGCTGACTTCGTCAACAGGCTCCGCATCGTGGAGGAAGACGCGGACGAAACCATTTTCCGGCTCGAGATGATCGTACGGTCGAAAATCTTGCCAGAGAAGCACTTGGCACCCTTGATCGCCGGGGCCAACGAGATTCTGCGATGATCGTGGCCTCCGTTAGAACTGCCAAACGAAACGCACGTGACTCCGCCCTCCTCTTCCCAATCCGAAATCGGCAATCCGCAGTCCGCAATCCTGGTCGGGGGCACGATCGCCATCGACAACGTCAAAACCCCGGTTTCGGACGAGACCAACCTCCTCGGCGGTTCCGCTGCGTACGCTGCCCTAGCGGCCTCCTTTTACCACAGCCCGGTGCGTTTGGTGGGGATCGTTGGCAAGGACTTCCCGCCGCAGCACCTGGCGATGCTCGAATCTCGCGGCATCTCGCTCGAAGGCGTCGAGCGGTCGGACGGCGACTCCTTCACCTGGTCCGGCGAGTACTTCAACAACATGAACGAGCGCACGACGCACCGCGTCGGCCTGAACGTGCTGGAGAACTGGCAGGTCCGCGTGCCCGCCCCGATTTCCTCTTCTTCCTTTGTGGTCCTCGCCAACATGTCGCCCGACAACCAGCTCGAGATGCTGGCCCAGTGCAGCTCGCCGGAGCGCTTCGTGATCGCGGACACGATGGACCTTTGGATCGAGATCGCGAACGAGCGGCTGCACGACGTGCTCCAGCAGATCGACCTCTTTGTGATCAACGACAGCGAGGCCCGGGAATTCACCTGCACGCCGAATTTGCTCCAGGCCGGCCGCATGATGCTGGAGAAGGGACCCAAGCATGTGGTGATCAAGCTCGGCGAATACGGCGCGATGCTCTTCTCCGCCGGCACGGACCCGCAATTTTTCCGCTCTCACGCGTATCCCTTGGAAGAGGTCGTCGATCCTACCGGGGCGGGGGACAGTTTCCTGGGTGCGCTGGCGGGCTACCTCGCCGCAAAGGGATCTGTAACCCCCGATTTTGCGACCCTCCGGGATGCCGTTGTTCACGGGTCGGTGCTCGCATCCTTCACCTGCGAGGCATTTTCGACCCGACGTCTGGAAGCTCTTGATGGAGAGGGACTAAAAGGGCGAATGGAGCACTTCCGGCGCGTCACGGCTTGGTAGGCTGCCGACGCCGCTCGAGCTCGTCTCGGGGGTGTGGAATCCGCATCTTTCAACGCCATAAAGTGCAATTTTAGCGGATTCGAAAAAATGCGGGGAGAAATTTTATAGGCCCCTCGAAAGGTTGCTCCAAGGCTGATTTCAGCCTGTATGTCCGATTTTGCGGGTGCGCCGGGATCCGTGGTTTTACTTACCGTAACTGACTGGGGATACGCAAATTGAGGATCGGTCTAGAATTTCCTTGCGACCCCTGCCTGGATCGGCGTCACTGCCATCAGTGAGAGAAAATTTGCAAGCCACTCGCGTGCGGTAACGAA
>CBFGVD010000251.1:0-5549 GCA_965651965.1 uncultured Verrucomicrobiaceae bacterium
CCGGCCGACCGCGGACGGTCCCCCGGAGCCTGCCTCACCCTTGCCTCGCGGACACGCGGGGACGCGTGTCCCTACCAAGAGCCTGGTCGCCCGCTCCTGCCGGAGGGCCGGCGACAGATTCGCTTCAAATGCCCTAGGGCTGGCCGTCCCGCAGCGCGGTGTAGCGTCCCTTCAGCTCCGTGGCCTTCGCTTGCAGCGCCCGCAACTGCGGCTGGATTTCGTCCACCCGTGCCTTGGTGGCGGCGGCTGCCGCCTGCAGGTCCGCCAGCTTCTTCCCGAGCTCCGGCAGCTTCGCCCGCGCCGAGGCCAGGGCCGTGTCGGCCTCCTCCAGCGCCTTCGGCTCCGGCGCGGGTTGGGCCTGGGCCAGCGCCGCGCGGGCGGCTTCCAGCTCCGCCACCTGCTTGCGGGCGGCTTCCAGCGCGGCGGCCTGCCCGGCCACCCCCTGGTTCAGATCTTCCAGCTCCGCGGCCAGGCCCTCGGCCTCGGCGGCCTTGGCCGCCGCCTCGTCCCGGGCTTGCAGCGCCGCGGTGTTCGCCTGCGCGGCGGTCCAGTGGCGCTCGCGCCCCTGCAGCCGGGCCAGGCGTTGCTTTTCCCGTTCCACCACCGCGGCGGCCTCCGCGGCCGCCTTCTCCTGCGGGGGGATCGCCTCGCGCGCGGCCGGCAGCGCCGCTTCCTTCTGCTGGATCGCGGCCTCCGCCGCGCCCGCCGCCTGCCGGGCATTTTCCAGCGCGGCGGGCAGCTTCGCGGCCTCCTGGCCCAGCGCCCCCGCCTCGCCCTCCAGCTTGGACGTTTCTTCCGTCGCCGCCCGCAGGCGGCTCTCGATCTCCGCCAGCGCGGCATCCTCGCGGCCCTTCGCGGAACCGGCGGCATCCAGTTCCGCCGCGGCGGCCTCCACCTTCGGGCGCTGCGCCCGGATCGCGGCTTCCAGGCCGGCCAGTGCGTCGCCGCGGTTTTCCGCGCGCGCCTTCGCCAGCTCGTCCTCCAGCCGCTTCAGCTCCACCGCCGCGGCTTCCTGTCCTTGCAGGATGCCCTTGATCTTCTCGCCGCAGGCGGCCACCGCCACGCGCTTGGCCTCCAGCTCCTTGGCCGCGGCCTCCATGCGGGCCCGCGCCTGCGCCGCCTGCTCCCGTTTCGGGGGAAGCTGCTGCGTCACCCGGGCCAGCTCTTGCTCCGTGGCCTGCACCCGGGCCAGCGCCGCGGTGCGGGCTTCCTTCGCCTGCCCCAGCGCCGCCTCCGCATCCGCCAGGCCCTTGCGGGCGGCTTCCAGCTTTTGGCCCGCGGCCTGCGCGCCCGCCTCCGCGGCGGCCAGGCTTTCCGGGTGCTTGCGGATCTCCTCCCGCAGCCCGGCCAGCCGTTGTTGGATCGAGGGCGGGTTCGCGTCGAAATTCCCCGCCGGTTTGCCGTCCGCCAGCTCCCAGGCCGTGACCTGGCCGCGGTAGTCCGCGGCGAAGACCCGCTTGCCTTCCCAATCCACCGCCACCGCCACCGGCAGGTCCGGCAGGCCGGGGTGCTCCCGCAGCAGGTTGAAGTCCGGCTTCCAAAGCTTCACCTTCTTGTCCCGCCCCGCGGTCGCGAAGGAGCCGTCCTTCGCCCAGGCGAAGGCCAGCACGCCCCCCGGGTGGGCATCCAGCTTCTTCACCTCCGAGCCGCCGTTCATCTCCCAGAAGCGCACGCTGCCGTCCTCCGACGCCGTGGCCAGCAGGTTCGAGTCGCCGCGGAAGGCCGCCGCCGTGATCCCCGCCTGGTGCGCCCGCAGGGTGTGGAATTCATTCCCGCTGTCCGCCTCCCATACCCACACGCCGCCGTTGCGGTCGCCCGTCGCCAGCAGGATGCCGTCCGGGGAGAAATCCAGCGCCGTCACCCAGTCGGTGTGCTTCTTGATCGAGCGCAGCTGGGAGCCGTCCTCCGCCTTCCACGCCTTCACCAGCCGGGAAGGGGAGCCCGTCGCCACCAGGGAGAGGTCCGGCTTCAGGTCCGCCGCCAGCACGCTGTCGAATTCCTTGCCCGCCACCAGCATCCGCTCGCCGGTCACCACGTCGAAGGTGACCGTCACCCCGGACTTCCCCGGGACCCCGCCGCCCGCGATCAGATAGCGGGCGTTCGGCGTGAAGGCCAGGGACACCGGGTCGCCCTCCGGGAAGGGGAGGATGCCCGCCAGCTCCAGCGTGTTCGTGTCGAAAAGCAGCACCTGCCGCTGCCCCGTCACCGCCAGCAGCGGGGCCCAGGGGGAGCTTGCCATGGCGTTCACGGAGGAGGCCCGTGCCGCCAGCACCGGCGGCTCCAGCAGCAGGTCCTGCGGCATCGGCGGCGGTCCCTCCGGCTTGGCGTCCGCGGCGGAGGCCAGCGTCGTGTCGAATTTCGGCTTGCTCGGTTTTCGCGCGCTGGAGCTCTTGTTCTCCAGCAGCCCGCCCTCGATCCACGCCTTCAGGATGCCGATCTGCCCTCCGGAGAGCTTTTCCCCTTCCGGCGGCATCTTCGGCTCCGCGGAGTGTGTCACCACGGCGATCAGCTTGGAGCCGGCGTCCCCCGGTTCGGCGATTTTGCCGCCGGAGCCGCCTTTCATCGCGCCGGAAAAGGTCGAGAGGTCCAGCCCGCCTTTCGCCTTGTCCGGATTGTGGCAATTCAGGCAGCTCTGCTGGAGCACGGGCAGCACGTGGTCGTCGAAAGTCACCTTTTCCGCGGCGGCAAGCGGGCCGCCCAGGAATGCCGTGACGCCGAGACCGGCCGTAAGGGTGTAAAGGGATTTCACCAAACCGAAGCGGATACGCGGCCGGTCCCGCCGGATCTTGCTGGAAAAATGATCGCTCCCGTTACCCTTCCGCGCGGGGCCGCAGGGATTCCTCGAACAAGCGCCGCAGCGCCGCGGGATCGCCGATCCGGATCAGGCGGCCCTTCACGCTCAGGATTCCCGCCTTGCGCAGCTTCCCCAGCAGGCGGGAGAGCGTCTCCTGCCGTGTGCCAAGCTCGGAGGCCCACACGCCCTTGGAGGTGCCGAGCCGGATCTCCGCCGCCGCGTCCCCCTCCGGGCAGCGCCGGGCCAGCCAGTGCAGCAACCGCGTCTCCGCGTCCCGCAGGCGGTAGCTCTCGATCGTTGAAACCAGCTCGTGGAGGTGGCGGCTCAGGGAGGCCAGCATTCGCAGCGCCAGCTCGGAGCGCACCCGCAGGTGGTCCAGGAAGGGCTGGCCGCGCACCAGCACCACCTCCGAGGGCTCCAGCGCCACCGTATGCGCCGGGTAGCCCGGCAGGCCCGCCACCGCGGGCTCGGCGAAGGATTCCCCCGGGCCGATCAGGTGGATCACCTGCTCCCGTCCGGCCTCGTCCACCCGGTAGGCCTTGATATGCCCTTTCAGCACCACGTAGAAGCCCCGCACGGGCTCGCCTTCGCGGAACAGGATCTCTCCTTTCGCCAGCGGGACGCGCTCGGAATACCCCGCGATTTCCGCCAGGTCCGCTTCCGCGAGCCCGCTGAAGATCGAGGTCCGGCGCAGGGCCGCGGCCAGCGCGGCGCTGCGGATCGTGTCGGGTGAAGCCATGGGAAAGCGCGGGTTTTTTGATTCAGGTCAAAGGCGGCCGGGCCGCGGGGTCGCTTCCGCCCCGGGTCCGCCTTGAGTCTGCGGGCGTATGCAAACGAACGACAAGCCGGGTTTGACGCAGCGGACGATCGAAGTGGTGAAAAGCACCGCGCCGGTGCTCCAGCAGAACGGGGAACTGCTCACGCGGCACTTCTACGAGCGGATGTTCCGCGAGAATCCCGAGGTCGCGCCCTTGTTCAACCGCTCCAACCAGGCCAGCGGCAGCCAGCAGCGCGCCCTGGCCGGGGCCATCTGCGCCTTCGCCGCCAATGTCGATCAACTGGAGGTCCTGGGCGCCGCGGTGGAAACCATCGCGCAGAAGCATGCCTCCCTCCGCATCCTGCCGGAGCACTATCCCGTCGTGGGTTCCAACCTGCTGGCCTCGATCCGCGAGGTGCTGGGCGAAGCCGCCACCGAAGAGATCATCGATGCCTGGGCGGAAGCCTACGGCTTCCTGGCGGACATCCTCATCGGCCGGG
The DNA here is from genome assembly GCA_965651965.1 of uncultured Verrucomicrobiaceae bacterium. Classification (GTDB taxonomy): domain Bacteria; phylum Verrucomicrobiota; class Verrucomicrobiia; order Verrucomicrobiales; family Akkermansiaceae; genus Haloferula. The sequence goes on from CBFGVD010000251.1 coordinate 4,052, forward strand.
AGCGGCACATCTACCGCGTGCAAGCCCGCGGGGAACACGGCTGGAACGGCTTCAAGCCCTTCCGCATCGCGCGCAAGGAGGCGGAAAGCGAGGTCATCGTCTCCTTCTACCTGGTCCCGGCGGAGGGCGGCGGCGTGCCTTCCTACAAACCGGGGCAGTACCTCACCGTGCGCGTGCCGGACGGGCAGGGTGCGACCACCATGCGGAACTACAGCCTCTCCTCCGCACCTTGCCCGGAGCATTTCCGCATCAGCGTGAAAGCCGAGCCACGCGGTTCGGTTTCCGGATTTCTCCATGGCCTGCGGGAAGGGGACCTGCTGGAAGTCGGCCCGCCCTGCGGCGAGTTCTTCCTGGACCCTGCCGAACACCACGAGCGGCCGCTGGTCCTGCTCTCCGCGGGGGTCGGCATCACGCCGGTGCTGGCGATGCTGGAATCCGTGCTGGCGGCCCAGCCGCAGCGGGAGGTGATCTTCATCCACGGCGCGCTCAACGGCCGCACCCAGGCCTTCCGCCGGCACCTCCGCGGGCTGGCGGAAGGGCATCCCCGGCTGAAGCTCCACATCCGCTACAGCGAGCCGGAGGAGGCCGACCGCGCCGCCGGTGCCCACGACAGCGAGGGTTTCATCGACGCCGCCTTGATCGAGAGCCTGATTCCCCGCCGCGATTGCGATTATTTCTTCTGCGGGCCCAAGCCCTTCATGGCCGGCATCTACCGCCAGCTCCTCGCCTGGGGCATCCCCGGCACGCAGGTGCATTTCGAGTTCTTCGGCCCCAAGCAGGAGCTCGAGTCCGCGGCACCCTGAGGCCCGGAATAAGAAAAACCCGGTACCTTGGCGGTACCGGGTTTTCCAGCGTCAGGAAACACACACAAAGATCCCGGCTGTCAGGGATCGAGCGGCAGCCGTAAACAGAACAGCGTGGAAATCACGCCGATGCTCACCGGGATCAGGGTGGCGGCATCCTTCGTGATCACCTTCGCGAAATGGAAAAACTCGTGGTGCTGGGGCGTTGGAAAAAGAATCCCCGGCAAAGTCATGAACAAGGCCGCCGCGATGGCCGGAACCGCCGCGACCGCGATGAAAACCGCCGAGCGGCGGCTGAACTTGCCCTTCATCAACAGCCGCGGGCCGTCGATGAACCAACTGCGGAAGAATTCTCCCGCATCCGCGTGCCGCCTGCGATTCCCCTGCGTGTGCCGCAGTTGCGAAGTGGCCGTGGCGACAGCGGCCTCTCCGGATTCTTCTCGGGCTGGGTGGGACAGCATGAAGGTCTATTTACACGCGATCGCGTAGGTAGCCAATCCGGAAAACTAAAAATTTTGAACGGAATCGCCTCCCGGGTGTCGTGCTTTGGGAAAAGGCCGCTCCCGTCTGTCGCGGGCGTTTGAGTAAATCCCATGGCCGAGCGCCTGGCCCGAATGCCACGGCGGAGCGCGGGATGGAGGCAGGGTAGTACGTCCCGGCCGACCGCGGACGGTTCCCAGGAACCTGCCTCACCC
>CBFGVD010000252.1:0-5539 GCA_965651965.1 uncultured Verrucomicrobiaceae bacterium
AAACGCTCAACATCAAGTTCCTGACCCACCTGGGGGATATCGTCAATTCGCCGACCAACTCTTCCCAGTGGACGCGCGCCACGGACGCGATGAACCTGCTCAACGCGCAGCTCGCCTACGGTACCTGCCCGGGCAACCATGACATCGCCACCGGCTCCAACCACTATCTGGAGCGTTTCGGGCCGAATCCCACGCATGCGTCTTCCGTCGGGCGGTGGACGGACCCGTCCAGCGGACAGACCTATGATTGGTACCGGGGTTCATCGCCGCGCGGCTACAGCTCCTATCAGATCGTGCCGATCAACGGCAGGGACTTCATGTTCATGCACCTCGACCACGACTGCCCGGACGAGGACATGGCCTGGGCGGCATCCGTGCTGAGCGCGCACCCGCGGGTGCTCACCATGATCACCACCCACAACTACCTGGCGGAGACCGGCGGCAGCGGGTTCTTCGGTTCCGGCACCGGGGAGCGCGGCTATACCGCGGGCCCGAATGTCAGCATCGGGCCGGACCGCAACAAGCCGGAGGATGTCTTCAACGCCCTCGTGAAGCCCTTCAACCAGGTTTACATGGTGATCTGCGGCCACATGTTCGCGATCTACAACCTGGAGAAGACCAACGATGCCGGGAACGTGATGCACGAGGTCCTGTGCGACTACCAATCCCTGCCGAACGGCGGCAACGGCTTCCTCCGGATCATGGATTTCCGCCCTTCGGAGAACAAGATCTACAACAGCTCCTACTCGCCCACCCTGGGCCGCTACATCGATCCGGATCTCCCCGCGGACCACCAGGGCATGCTCGATCTGCACGATCCGAATGGCGGGGAATTCGTCCTGGATCTCGATTTCGACGGCCGTTTCGACAGCACGCTCATGATCGCCTCTCCCTTCGCGGCGGTGAGCCCGGCCCCGGGCGAGCATGAAATCGCCGATGGCACGCCCTTCGTGATCAGCGCGGAGGATCAGGTGGACGGGCTCACCCGCTACCGGCCGACCGGCTGGACCTTCACCGGCTCCCGGACCATATCCGGCAGCGGGAAGACGGCCACGCTGGTCCAGCAGGGCGATGCCACGCTGACCTGGAGCTGGTCCACGGAATACTGGCTCGAGACGGGGACCACCGGCAGCGGCATCGTCAGCACGCCGGGCGGCTGGCAGGCGGCCGGGGTGAATGTCTCCATTCTCGCGCAGCCGGACCCGGGCAAGAGCTTCCTGCAATGGAGCGGCGACATCGCCGGCTGCACGGTGAACGGCAGCCAGATCACGGTGCCGATGGACCGGCCGCGCGGGCCGATCACCGCGGTTTTCAGCTCGGAGGTGCCGACCTTCGCGGTGCAGGTGGTTTCCGCGCACCCGTCCACCAGCCCGGCACCCGCGACCTATTTCTACGAGCAGGGCAGCGAGGTGACCTTCAGTGCCGCCACGCTGACGGAGGGCGGCACGCGCCGCATGCCCGCGGGCTACCAGCTCTCCGGCTCAAGCAATGCGAGCGGCAGCGGCAGCGAATTCAGCACGATCATCACCGGCGACCTCACGGTCACGTGGAATTGGGAGACCCAGTACCGCGTGCTGGCGGAGGCCAGCGGGCCCGGTGCGGTGGATGTCTCCGGGATCTGGGTGGACGCGGGTTCCCCGCTGCTGATCACCGGCACGCCGGAAGAGGGCGCGGCGCTGCTTTCCTGGACCGGGGATGTTTCCGGCGGATCGGCGCAGGGAGAGACCTTCAGCATTCCCTCGGTGGACCGGCCGATGGGCCCGATCACGGCGAACTTCGCCCTCGGCATGCATACGCTGACGGTTGTTTCCGCGCAGGATAGCGTGACGCCGCCGCCGGGGCCGCTGGTGCTGCCGCACGGGAGCGTGGTCGAATTCTCCGCGCTGCCGGATGTGGAGGGGGGAACGAGAAAGGTTCCCGCGGGCTGGGCGGTCACCGGTCCCGAACCCGCGAGCGGGACGACTTCCTCCGGCTCCCTCGTCCTGAATGGCGATGCGACCCTGACCTGGAGCTGGGCTCCGGAGGTGCTGCTCACCCTGAGCTCCGGCCTGGAGGGCGGCGTGCTGCCGATGGATGCCGCGGGCTGGAAGCCGCAGGGCTCCCAGGTGACGCTGGAAGCGCGGCCCGCGCCGAAATTCGCCTTCGTGCGCTGGACCGGGGATGTTCCGGCGGCTTCGACCTCGCCTTCCCTGCTCCTGACCATGGACCGGCCCCGCAGCGTCACGGCGGATATCTCCCCGCTGGCGACACCGGCGGGAACCCCGCACTGGTGGCTGGATGCGCACGCTCTCGTGACCGGCGGGGATTACGCCGCCGCGGAACTCGGGGACGCGGATGGGGACGGCCTGATCGCCCGGGATGAATTCCTGGCCGGGATGGACGATCTCGATCCGGCGCGCAGTTTCAAGGTGCTGGATTTCGGCCCTGCGGCGGGCGGGAATTTCATGCTGGGCTGGCAGGCGAACGAAGGGCGGGACTACATGGTCCGCAGCAGCCCGGATCTGGCCGCCCCCTTCGCGGACCTGCTCGGACCTTTCACGGGGGCAGGTCCCTCCATGGCCGTGGAGGTCCCGGCCGGCGGTACGCGGAATTTCTACCGCGTGGAGGCCCTCCTGCCCTCGGGCGGGGAGCTCGATGCGGATTCGATCGCGTTGAGCCACCAGCCCGCGCCGGGCAGCATGTTGCGCGAAATGCGGCGGATCCCCGCCGGGTGGTACACGCGCGGGGACAACGGCGGCGTGCAGACCAGCAAGCCCGCGCACCAGACCTACGTGCATGCTTTCGATATGGACCGCCTGGAGGTCACGCGAGCGGAGTGGGAAGCCGTCGCTATCTGGGCTTCCACCCGCGGCTACGATATTCCCGTGGCGCTCGAATACGAGGTCCCGGGCAATCACCCGGCCGTGGCCATGAGCTGGTACGACGCGGTGAAGTGGTGCAACGCCCGCTCCGAAATGGAGGGCCGCGTGCCGGTCTATCATGCCGACGCGGGAGGGCTCGCCGTTTACCGCAGCGGCAACATCGACCTCACGGCGGCGCACGTGAACTGGAGCGGCAACGGCTACCGCCTGCCGACGGAAGCGGAGTGGGAGCGTGCCTCCCGCGGGGGAATCGAGGGAGCGCCGTATCCGTGGGGGACCGCGGACGGGCTCACCCGGGCGAATCACTGGGACTACGCGCTCTTCATCGGGCTCGCTCCGTCCCAGGCCTATCCCTATACCCAGCGCGCCGGGTTCTTCGACGGCACGCAGCCGGGCGGCGCGCCGGACATGGCGAATGCCTACGGGCTGCACGATATGGTCGGGAACGCCTGGGAATGGACCTGGGACCGCATGGGCGATTATTCCGCCGACCCGAAGGTCGATCCCCGCGGGCCGGATACGGGCGAGTTCCGCGTGATGCGCGGCGGTTCCTGGTGGAACTACATCGACCAGGCGACGAATTCCCAGCGCCTCGCCTTCCCGCCTGCGGGAGACGATGACTACGGCATGAACGGCTTCCGCTGCGTGCGGGGACTGAATCCGAACGAATAGGGGGCCGCGATCACCGCCGAGGGCCGGCTACCGGTCGGGCAGGGCCAGCATCAGCAGGGCGATCGCGAGGATCCAGCTTCCCGCGATCCGTACCGCGGCGGCCTGCCAGGGCTTGCCGGTGGCCAGGCTGCGCGCCGCACCCGCGGCCAGGATGCCGGTCACCACGGCTCCGGCCAGATTTCCGAGTCCGGAAACAAGGGGCCGGACCAGCTCCCCGCCCTCTTCGGCGAGCGTTTGCGAGACCACCAGTGCCGCCACCAGCGCACCGGAGAGCGCGGGAAGCACGGCGGGGGCTCTCATCCTGGCTGCCGTTGCCGCCCCGTGCAGGGCCATCAGGGTCAGCAAGCCGGTGCGGGCGAGATCCGGCGGCACGGCGGGTCCCGCGTGATGGAGCAGGATCGCGGCGCTTCCCCCCGCCAGCATCCCGGCGAGGAAGCGGCGGGCGGCGGGAGCACCGGCCTGCCCGGCCCAGAGGGCGGCCCCGCCGATCGTCAGCCAATGGACCGGTGCCAGCGCCGGGTGCAGCACGCCGTTCATGAAATCCTCCGGCGCCGTGGAAGCCGTCGCCGCCAGTCGGAGCAGGGAGTCCGTGGGGAAGGGGAGATTCATGAAGCGAAGCCCCGCACCAGGAAGTAAGCACCGGTAAGCATCACCGCCCCGCCCGCGGCGCGCACGAGCTTCGGTCCCAGCGGCTCGCGCCCGTCGAGCAGGCCGAGGGCGATCCCGGCGAGGTGAAGCAGGCCGGTGGCGACGACGAAGCCGATCCCGTAGGCCAGCGGGTGGTCCGCATCCGGCAGTTCCGCGCCGTGTGCGTGGCCGTGGAAAATCGCGAAGACGCCCGTGAGCAGCAGGGCGACCCACGCCGGTGGGCGGGCCGCCAGCAGCACCGCCAGCCCGAGCAGGACGCCGGAGAGGGCGATCCCCGCCTCCACTCCCGGCAGCGGCACGCCCCGGACCCCGAGCACCCCGCCGAAGGCCATCATCACGGGGAAGAGGACCGGCAGCAGCCACATCAGTCTGCCGCGGAGCTGTGCCCCCCACAGGCCCACCGCGATCATCGCGACGAGGTGGTCCGGGCCGGTGAGCGGGTGCAGCAGACCGCTGCCCAGCCCGCCCGCGAGGCCGTGTTCCTCATGCGCGGCCGCAGGCAGGGAGCTCGCCGCCGCGAGCAGGAGAGCGGCCGGCAAGAAAGGGAAGGATCTCATGAGAAAAGAATCAGGGTGCGGTCGAGGAACGAGCAGGCGGCAGCGATGCCGAGCAGGTAGGCGGGTGCCCATGTCGCGCGGCCCGGCAGGCGGAGGGAGATCTGCCGTGCGGCGGCCAGTACCGCGCGCCAGAGCGAGACGAAGAGGAGCAAGCCCGCCAAAGTGTCGCAGATGAAGAATAGCAGGGCGCCCGGCAAATCCTGCCCCGGCAGCCCGAGGTCCAGGAGTGCCCCGGCCAACCCCGGCCCGTGGGCGAAGCCGAAAAGAAGCGCGGCGATCCAGAGCCTGCGGATACCCGGGTCCCCGCCGCATGCCCGGGCGCGCAGAATCTCCGCCGCCAGATAGAGGATGCCCAGCGCCGCGAGCACGCCCGCCAGCGCCGCGGGGATCCCGCCTCCGCCCGCGGCGGCCAGGGCAAGCGAGACCCCGGCGGAGACCGCGAAGGCGGCGAGAGCACAAGCAAGCGCCTTCCCCTTTTTCGCCAGAATCAGCAGGCCGGCGAGGAAAAGCAGGTGATCGGCTCCGAGCAGGAAGCTCTCCAGCCCCAGCCGGGTATAGCGTGCCGCGGCCTCCTTCAGGCTGCCCGCCCCGGCACGCAGCCTGCCGATGCGGATCGGGATGCCGTCTTCCTCCGGCGAACAGAAAAGCCGGGCGCTTTCCCCGCTCCGCCAGAAGGCGTGGACCAGCACCCCGTTCTTCTTCCACGGCAGGAGGATGCGGTCTTCCGCGGACAGCGGCTTGCCATCGGTGGCGAAGTACAGACGCATGAAGCCGCCCGGCAGCGGGGGTTCCTCTTCCCAG
>CBFGVD010000253.1:0-5528 GCA_965651965.1 uncultured Verrucomicrobiaceae bacterium
CCCTCCCCCCCATGATCTCCTTTTTCTGCACCCATTGCGGAATCCGTATCGAGACGCAGGATTCCTCCGCAGGCCTGGCCGGTTCTTGTCCCGCTTGCAGCCGGATCCTGCGGATTCCGGCTCTCCGGCAGCCGGCCGCACCGGCATTGCCGCCGCCTTTTCCCGGCGGAATCCAGACCGGGAAGCGAACCCGTAGATTCGGACGGAAGCGCTGGTTATTTCCCGCCGCGGCCTTGATCCTGCTGTTTTTCTTGCTGCACCCCTGGCCGCAATTCGGGTGGGCTGCCTTTCGCGGCAGGGCGGAAAATTACGAACGCTTCGCGGAGCGTTTCCCGGGCTCGCCTCGCGCGGAGCAAGCCCTGGCGCGCGCCCATGCCCTGCGGGAAGAACCGGTCTGGGACTATGCGCTCGAATCCGGCCACGTGGATTCCTACCGGAAGTATGTGAACGAATATCCCGAAGGCAGGCACACCGATGACGCCAAGGAGGCCATCCGCGCCATCGCGGACAGGCTATGGGAGAAGCGCATCGCCACCTCGCGGTGGGAGGACCAGATCCGCAATTTCCTGATCGAGTACCCGGAAACCTCGAAGGGCCCGGAGGCGGACGCGCGCCTGCAGGAACTCTACGACGATCCGGAATGGCTGCGTGAAATGGGCGGCCCCGATCATTTCAGGAGCTTCGTGGCGCGCTTCCCCGGACACCCGGCGCGAAAGGAAATCGAAGACCGGCTGGTGCGGTCCGAGATGGAAAAAATCAGCGCCGGGAACCATGGCGGGATGCCTGCCATCGAGCCGCAGCGTACGGGAGGCAAGGACGCGGTGGTCGAGTGGACGAATGACACCCCCCATTTCCTCAACATCCTTTACCACGGCCCCGACTGGGGAGAGGTAAGCCTGAAGCCCCGGGAAAGCCGCAGCGTCGTCCTGCCGCCCGGGGATTACAAGGTCGGCGCAGATGTCCGGTCCGCCGATGTGATCGACTACTACGGCGACGCCCGGCTCAAGGCGGGAAGCTATTCGATCAGCATCTATATCAAGGACGACGAATAGCCCGGAATGTCTCTCCACCTTGGCGAACACACAATCCCCCACCCCAACCCATCCCTCCCATGTTGAACTTCTATTGCAGCCATTGCGGCCAGAATATCGATGCCGACGATTCCTTCGCGGGAATGCAGGCCGAGTGTCCTTCCTGTGGAAACGGCATCCAGGTGCCCGCAACACCGGCAAGTCCCGCGATGCCGCCGCCGGTGCAGGCGGCCGTTCCTTCTCCCGTGGCGGCTGCTGAAAAGCCGGCACCGCGGGGCAAGCGCTTCGCGTGGATCGCGACGGTGATCGCGTTTGCTATCCTTTGCCGCGGAGCTTTTCCCTATGCCCAGGATTACGTCCCCGGTGTCGTCGGAGGGGTCCTCATGGCCCTCGTGTTTATGGTCATGCTCGTGCTTCTGGCGGCACTGCCCGCATTGCTCGCCGGAGCTTTGGCCCTTGCTTTCAAAAAGCCGTTCCGGTCCCCGCTCTATCTTACCTATTCCATCGCTCTTCTACCGCTCGCGGTGCTTTTCCTGCTCCAAATGAATAGCATGACGGATTCCTACCGCCGGAGCCGGGAGCCTCAGGCGGTATGGGACAAGAATTACATGGGCATGCCTGACACGGGACCGAACGAAATCGAACGCGCCCTTCAGGAGTCGGAGGAGATCATCGCCAAGACGAATCAAGAGCTAGAGGAGTACGATCGCCGCATCGCGGCCGAAGCTGCAGCGGCAAGCGAACAAGAAAAGTCTCCAGTTCCCGCAGCGGAAACCCGTACCGAGGCGGCGGCACCGGCTTCCGGCCCGCTCTCGGAACCGGCGGACGCCGAGGCTCTGAATGAGCTCCGGCGGATGGATAAATTGGTGGTGGAATTCCACATGAATATGATGCGCGTGTCCGAGGCTTACGAGGAACGGATGGGAAAGGAAAAATTGACGGATCTCCTGGATTTCGGACGCATCGCGGCAGATCCGGAATTTCGCGAAACAAAGCCGAGGGCCGAACGGATCGTGGAGATAACCGAGCGCGCGATCACGGAGGCGGTAGGAATTCTGGATGATCTTCCCGCTCTCTACGAGAGACATTCGATCAAGGAGCCATTTCGCCATCCGGGCACCCGGATCTATCACGAACTTGTGATATCCTCCGAATCCACTTTCCGAGACTTGTGGTTACAGGATTTTGTTATCGTCGATCAAACGAGTGCCGCCCTCAATATCCTCAAGAATTCGAGGGACGATTGGAGGATGAAGGATGGCCGCTTTGAGTTCGATCCGGGCGACAACCGGGAAAAGTTCATGCAGAGCACGAACGATATTCTAAAAAGTAAGAACACCAAAGAGGAACTGCGCCAGAGTATCGTGAGAAATCTCGAAATCAGGAAGCTGATCGCGAAGCTCCCACAGGAGCCGGCTCCCGAAGCGAAACCTAGTCCCTCCGCCGACGCGGAAATCGAGCAGGCGAAGCAAGTCGCGGCCAATTATATAGGGACCATGCTGGCCACCTCGGAGAAGTATGATGAGATCATGAAGGGAATAAATATCCCCGATCTCCTGGACCCCGCTCGCATAGCAAAAGACGAGGATATTAAGGAGTCGAGGATGCGATTGGCGCGGATTAGCCTCGCTTTAGATTTGGCACGAAAGCGAATGGATGAAGACCTGAACAATCTACCGGCTTGGTTTATAAACCACGGGATCAAGGAGCCGCTGCAGAACCCAGACACTCAGAAAGCTTCAAACCTTCTCATCGCCCTCGCCCCCATGTATAAAAAATACTGGGATCTGGAATTGGTAAAGATCGACACCCTTCAGACCACCATAAGGTATATATACGACCATCGGGAAGAGTGGGACAGCGAAGATGCCATCTTCCTGCTTGCGAGCAAAGAGGAGCAGAGGCACTACGTCGAATTGATCGACAAACTGGACTTGCTCGATATCGAGATGATCAAACTTCATGAAAAGATTCTGGAAACTTTGCAGGGAAGCGGGTTGTTCTGACGACGTTTCCCCCCTCTTCCACCCCGGCGCACCCTCACATTCGCGCTTCGCAGCCGCCGTTCCGGCGCTAGACTCCCCCTGCCGATGAAGCTTATTCCCGCCCTTTTCCTGGCCCTGCTGCTGCCGCTGGCGGCGCAGGAGACGCCCGCGCGCGCCCCGGCGGAAGTGCCGCCGGAGGTGCCGGACGACGGGGTGCGGGTGTCCGTGCTGGGCTACCATGATTTCTCCGAGACCGCGCCGGAGACGGAAATGGTGATCCGGACCTCGAAATTCCGGAAGCAGATGGAGGCGATCAAGAACGCCGGGCTGCCGGTGATCTCCATGGCGGATTTCCAAGCCTGGAAACGGGGCGAAAAAGAGATCCAGGACAAGAGCATCGTCATCACCATCGACGACGGCTGGAAGGCGGTTTACACGGACGCCTACCCGGTGCTGAAGGAACTCGGCCTTCCCTTCACGCTTTTCCTCTACAAGAATTACGTGGACGGCGGGGGCAAGGCGCTGACCACCGAGATGGTGAAGGAAATGCAGCAGCACGGTGCCACCGTCGGCAGCCACTCCGTGAGCCACGCCTACCCCGGCAGCCACCGGCGCAAGGGGGCGGAGGCCTACGAGAAATTCCTGCGGCTGGAAATGGGGGAGTCGAAACGTTTCCTGGACGAGAAATTCGGCGTGCGGGTGACGACCTACGCCTACCCGGGAGGGATCCACACGCCGGAGATGGACCCGCTGGCGAAGGAATTCGGCTACGAGCATCTTTTCACCGTGCTGCCGGGGAAAATCCGGCGCTCGCACGATAACCACACCCTGCCGCGCTACATCATCCTGGGCACGCACGACCGGATTTTCGAACTGGCGACGGGCTTCAACGAGGTGGCCGGGGCTCCGGCTTCGAACCCGGTGATCGCCCCGCAATCCACGCCCCACCCGGTGCTACCGGAAGCGGGAACGATGATCGATTCCCGCCTGCCGCTGCTCAGCGCGGATCTCTCCGCGGTGCCCGACCTGGACCCGAAGACTCTGAGCATGAAGGTGGGAGGCTTCGGGGAGGTCCCCGCGACGTACGACCCGGCAACCAAGTCCTTTTCCTGGCAGGTGAACCGCCGCCTGCGCTCGCCCGTATGCCAGGTGGCCGTCTCCTGGCTGGACAGCACGGGCAAGCCCCCCGAAGTTCCGCTGCGCTGGTCCTTCCGGATCGATCCGGAGGCCGCCTACGTCCCGCGGGATTGACCCGCTCCGTTTTTCAACCATTTCCGTCCGCCATGTTTTCCAATCTCGCCGATTCCCTCGACAAAACCTTCCGCAATCTCCGGGGAGTGGGAAAAATCTCGGAGTCGAACATCTCCGATGCTCTCCGGGACATCCGCCTGGCACTGCTGGAAGCGGACGTGGAATTCAACGTCGCCAAGGAATTCGTGGCGCACGTGAAGGAACGGGCGATGGGCGCGGAGGTGCTCAAGTCGATCAAACCGGGCGAGCAGATCGTCAAAATCTTCCACGATGAATTGGCGGAGTTGCTGGGCGGGGAACAGGAGGGCCTGGATCTTTCACCGCCGGGGCGGATCCTGCTCTGCGGCTTGAACGGCGCGGGCAAGACCACGACCGCGGGCAAGCTGGCGCTGCGGCTGAAAAAGGAAGGCAAGAAACCCCTGCTGGTGGCCTGCGACCTCTACCGTCCCGCCGCAATCGAGCAGCTCGCCGTGCTGGCCAGGCAGATCGAGGTGCCGGTTTACACCCCGGACGCTTCCGAAACCGACGTGGTGAAGGTAGCGCGGGAGGCCCTGGCCTGGGCGGAGACGCAGAATCACGGCGTCATCATCTTCGATACCGCGGGCCGCCAGGAGATCGACGAGCGGCTGATCGATGAGCTCAAGCGCCTGCACGCCTTCCTCCAACCGCAGGAGACGCTGCTCGTGGCGGACTCCGCCACCGGCCAGCAGGCCGTTTCGGTGGCGCGGCATTTCGATGGCGCGGTGGGCATCACCGGCATCATCCTGACCAAGTTGGACGGGGATGCCCGCGGCGGCGCGGCGCTCTCCATGCGCGCGGTGACGGGCAAGCCGATCAAATTCGCGGGCGAAGGCGAGAAGCTGGACCAGCTCTTCGAATTCCACCCGAACCGGATGGCCGACCGCATCCTCGGCATGGGCGACATCGTCGGCATGGTGGAGCAGGTTGCCTCCAAGATCGACGAGAAGGACGCGATGAAGTCGATCCAGCGCCTCGCGGAGGGCAAGTTCGATTTCTACGACTTCCTGGACCAGATGAAGATGCTCCAGAAGCTGGGGGACATGAAGGGCCTGCTGGGCCTGATGCCCGGCTTCAACAAGATCAAGAAGCAGATCCCGGACGCCGCATTCGACCCCAAGCGGATGAAGAGGATGGAAGCGATCGTGCTTTCCATGACGCCGGACGAGCGGCGCCGGCCGGAAATCATCAAAGCCTCCCGCCGCGAGCGGATCTCGAAAGGCTCCGGCACCAAGCTGATGGA
>CBFGVD010000254.1:0-5515 GCA_965651965.1 uncultured Verrucomicrobiaceae bacterium
CAGCGAGTTCGTGCTGATGAACCAGTACGACCGCTGCCGCTGGCACAACGGCGGGGCGATGTTTTTCGACAACGACGGCTTCCTGAACATCACCTGCGGCGATGGCGGGGATAGCGGCGAGGGCGGCGGCCTGCACGGTGCCGACGGGGCGCTCAGCCGCACCCAGCGCCTGGACTGGGGGCTTTTCAGCGGGATTTTTCGCATCGACGTGGACAACGACCCCGCCAAGTCCCACCCGATCCGCCGCCAGCCGCAGAGCCCCGTGAACAAGCCCGCCGGCTGGCCGGAAAGTTTCACCCAGGGCTACGGCATCCCGAACGACAACCCCTGGCAGGATACGGAAGGCTCGATCCTGGAGGAATATCACTCCCTCGGCCTGCGGAGCCCCCACACCGCCCACTACGACCCCGTGACCGGGGATATCTGGATCGGCGACGTGGGCGAAGGCGCGCGCGAGGAAATGACCCGCCTGCCGATGGGCGGCAATGCGGAGTGGGGCTTCATGGAGGGCACGCTTGGCGGGCCGGGTGCCTTGCCGGTCCCGCTCATCGGCACGCGGGTTCCCCCGGCGTTGGATTACAACCGCAGCACCGGCACTTGTATCATCGGCGGCATGCGCTATCGCGGCGCGAAATGGGACGGGCTGCTCGGCGGCAAGCTGCTCTACGGCGACCACGTCCGCGGCAGGATCTGGACCGCCACGTTCGATCCGGGCGGAGGAGCCCCGGAGATCCAGGAAATCTACAGCGGCTTCCCCACGGGAGGGAAGGCGGGCCTGGCCAATTTCTTCACGGATTCCGCAGGGGAGGTCTATCTGATGAATGTCAACGGGACGGACCAGCCCGGCGGCACGATCATGAAACTGGTCAGCGCCGGGATTTCCGAAGAGCCGCCCCCGCTCCTTTCCCAGACGGGGGTTTTCACGGATCTCGCCACCCTCTCCACGGCAAGCGGCGTGATCCCCTACGACGTGGCCAATCCCCTGTGGTCGGATGCGGCGGAAAAGAAGCGCTGGATCATCCTGCCGAACGACGGCAGCCATGACAGCCCCGCGGAGGAGATCGTGTTCAGCGAGGAGGGGAACTGGATCTTCCCGGCGGGAACCATCCTGGTGAAGCACTTCGAACTGCCCGTGGATGAACGGAATCCCGCGGTTGTCCGCCGCCTGGAAACCCGGTTCATCATTTGCACCGAAGGCGGCGGCAAGTACGGGGTGACCTACAAGTGGAACGAGGCCGGCACGGATGCCGAGCTTCTCGCGACGGGCGATGCCGCCGATATCGAGGTGACGCTGCAGGACGGCAGCACGGAAACGCGCCGCTGGGACTTCCCCTCGCGCGCGGACTGCCTGCTCTGCCACAATGCCGCGTCGGGCCAGGCGCTCGGCCTCCGCACGCATTCGTTGAACAAGCCCTTCCACTATTCCCTGACCGGCCGCACCGCGAACCAGCTCGCCACTTTCAACGCGCTGGGGATGTTCGATTCCGAATTGAGCGCGGCCGAGCTGGAGGACTACATCGAAGCCCGCCCGCTCGACGACGAAACCGCCCCGATCGAGCATCGCGTCCGCTCCTATCTCGATTCCAACTGCTCGCACTGCCACCGGCCGGGCGGCGCGGTCGATTTCTTCGATGCCCGCCTGGGCACGCCCCTCCACGTGCAGGGACTCATCAACGGGGTCATCCAGGGGCACTTCAATCTCGGTCCGGACGGCCGCTACATCAAGCCGGGCGATCCCGATCTGTCCGCCGTGCATGTCCGCATGGACAACGTGGGCAACGGGGCCGCCATGCCGCCGCTGGCGAAAAACCTCGTCGATCAGAAGGCGGTCGATTTGCTCCGGGAGTATTTGGAAAGCCTGACGGCGGCGGAATTCCAGACCACCCCGTCCCCGCAGGCGCGCTACGTCCGCCTGACCGCGCTGTCGGAAGTTCTCGATAGGGCCTGGACGGCCGTGGGGGAATTCTCGGTGCTGGACGGCAACGGCTCGCCCATCCCGATCTCCGAACAATCGATCTGGGAGGTGGACAGCGAGGAGCTGATCGACGAAATGTCCCCCGCGAGCCGGATCATCGACGGGAACCCCGGCACCCACTGGCACACGGAGTGGGGGAATACCGAGCCGCCGCCGCCGCATTTCGTTACCATCGACCTCGGATCGGAAAGGTCCGTCGGCGGTTTCGTTTACACTCCGAGACAGAATTCGTCGAACGGCCGGATCAAGGACTACGAGGTCCACTACAGCACGGATGCCGTGAACTGGACCCTGATGACCTCCGGCACCTGGCCGAACAACACCGCGGTCCAGCGCTACGAGGGCCTCGTCGGCCAGCGCAAGGCGCGCTGCCAGATCGGCGGGCCCTCGGGCACGGTGGCCGGACCCTTCGAGGTCACGGTGGTCTTCGACATGGACACGAGCGATTTCGACGCGGGAGACCTGGCGGTCACGGGGGGCAGCGTCGCCGCCTTGCGCGGAAAGGGCTACTACTACGTCGCCACCTTCGTTCCCGACGCTCCGGAGGTCTCCGTTTCCGTGCCGGAGGATGCGGTGGACGGCGTCGGTCTCGGTAGCCGCGGCTCCTCCGTGCTCTCGCTCGGCTATCTGGATACCTTGCCGCCGGTGCCGCGTTTCACCGGCGTCCCCGGCAGCGTGCGGGAGCAGTTCCAGGTGGGCCTGACCTTCGATGAAGCGGTGACCGGACTGGCGGGCGGCGACTTCACCCTGTTCAACGCCACCTTGGATTCCATCGTGCCGGATGGCATCGGCTACCTCCTGACCATTACCCCGGCCGGGACGGGGACGGTGGGAGTGGAGCTGCACGCCGGGGCGGTGGCGGATCTCGCGTTGAACACGATGGGGCAGGGAGCCTTGCTCTCGGTGCCCTTCGATCCCTATGTCCTTTCGCTGGAAGCCGAGGACGGGGTCATCACCGATGGCGGGGCGGGCAGCTTCGAGGTGGTGGAGGATGCATCCGCGAGCGGGGGAGCTTATGTCTGGTCGCCGGACGGCAGCCGGGGAGGCAACTTCGGCCTGAATATCGCCCTGAAGATCAGCTACACCATCGTGCTTCCCCATGCCGGGCAGTATCACGTCCGCGGTCTCGTGCGTTCGGACGGTTCGAGCAGCGACTCGCTTTTCATCGGCTTCGACGGCCAGTTGCCGCCTTCGGACTGGCATACGAACCAGACGCCCGGAGAGGTCGGCTCCGGCCAGTTCCACTGGGACACGGCCAATAGCTCCCGCCAGCCTGAGACGGACCCTTCCGTGTTCAACCTCGCGGCCGGAACCCATACCCTGGAGCTGTATGCCCGGGACGACGGCACGAGGGTGGACCGGTTGGAACTGGTGTCCCTGCGGCCTCTGGCGACATGGGCCGGGCCCGCGCTGGCCGTGAACGGTCCCTTCAGCGCCACGCTGACCTTTACCAAGCCCGTGACCGGGCTGGAGGCGGGGGATATTTCCATCACCGGCGGGGAAATCCTCTCGCTGACGGGCGGGGGGACATCCTACACCGTGCAGGTCCGGGGCGGCAGTTCGGCCGTGACCTTGGTGCTGCCGGAGGATGCCGCTATCGACGCCGGTTCCGCCGGGAACCTCGCCTCCGATCCCTTGGTGGTTATCTACCGCAGCGCCTACGAACAATGGGCGTTGGGCCACGGGGTGGACGGTTCCGCCGCGGCCCGGCTCTCCGACGAGGACGGGGACGGAATCGCCAAGCTGCTCGAGTATGCCTTCAATCTCGATCCCTCGGTCTCCGACCGCGCGATCTATGATCCCGGCGTGGAACCCGGTGCCGGCCTGCCGCGCATGATCGTCAGCCCCGGAGAACCCGCCGGGCACCTGCTGTCCCTGCAGTACCTGCGGCGGAAGGGGGTGGCCGGCCTGGGCTACGTGCCGCAGTTCGGAACCACGATGGAGGACTTCGCGGATGCCGCCGCTCCTCCGCAGGTGGAGAGCATCGACGACGAATGGGAGCGCGTCACCGTGCCGGATCCCGGCGGGGCCGGGCCCCCGAGGCGCTTCGGCCGGGTGATCGTCACCATGGACCCGCCTTGACCGGGGCGGGTTCTAACGGCATGGTGCGCGCGATGTCCGCCAAGAAATCGGTCCTATTCGTCTGCACGGGAAACACCTGCCGCAGCCCGATGGCCGAGGGCCTCTTCCGCAAGGCGGTGGAGGGTCGCGGGGACTTCGAGGTGCATTCGGCCGGAGTGGCCGCGTATCCGGGCGACCAGGCGAACGGCGAGACCCTCAAACTCCTGAAAGACAGGGGGATCCCGTTGGAAGGCTTCCGCAGCCAGCCGGTTTCCGAGGAGCTGGTGGCCGGGGCGACGCACGTCTTCGCCATGACCTCGGATCACCTGGAGGCGCTGGAGAATCTTTTCCCGGACTTCACGGACAAATTCTATCTGGCCTGCGAATTCGTGGAGATCCCCGGCCGGGGCGTGGCCTCGGACGTTCCGGATCCCATCGGGATGGGGCGGAAGGCCTATGAGGAAACGGCAAGGACCCTGGACCTGGCCATTCCCACGCTGATCGCCTTCATCGATCAGACCTGGCAAGGCGATTGAGCCCCGGGACCGCGGGCACCCGGCCTGCAGGATAATCCCATGCCGCGGGGGCGGAACCGGCTTTGCCGGGCAGGTGTCCCGTGCTCACTGGTGGAGGGCGGAAGTCCCAGTCAAGTATTGCATTTCCCGGTCCCCCGGTTCATGTCCCTGCCGCCCAAGCGATCACCATGAGCCAGAAGTCCCTGCGTATTGCCCTCGGCGCCGATCACGGCGGAGTCGACCTGAAGGATGCCCTCGCCGCCCACCTGAAGGCCGCCGGCCACGAGGTCGCGGATTTCGGCACCCACGGTCACGAATCGGTCGATTACGCGGATTTCGCGAATCTTGTCGGACGCTCCGTGGCGGATGGCACGCAGGACTACGGGATCCTCTGCTGCACCTCCGGCGTGGGCGTCAGCATCGCCGCGAACCGGCACCGCCATGTCCGCGCGGCGAATGTCCGCACGGTGGAAGAGGCCGTGACCGCGCGGCAGCACAACGATGCGAACGTGCTCTGCCTGGGCGGCAAGACGGTGGATGCCGTCACCGCCGTCGCGATGACGGATGCTTTCCTCGCCACGGGCTTCGAAGGCGGCCGCCACGAGCAGAGGGTGTGCAAGTCCTCCGGTTCCCGCATCGCCGGGACCGACCCGGATCTCTATGCCGCGATCGTGGCGGAGGAGACACGCCAGCGGAACAACATCGAGCTGATCGCCTCGGAGAACTTCGCCTCGCCCGCCGTGATGGAAGCCCAGGGCTCCGTGCTGACGAACAAGTATGCCGAGGGCTACCCGGGCAAGCGCTGGTACGGCGGCTGCGAGAACGTGGACGTGGTGGAACAGCTCGCCATCGACCGCGCGAAGAAGCTCTTCGGAGCCGATCATGCCAACGTGCAGCCGCACTCCGGCTCCCAGGCGAATACCGCCGTCTATTTCTCCGTGCTGAAGCCCGGCGACAAGATCCT
>CBFGVD010000255.1:0-5502 GCA_965651965.1 uncultured Verrucomicrobiaceae bacterium
CCCAGCCGATCGACGGCTTCGTCTTCCGCGACGACGACGGGACGCACTACCTGATCTACGGCGGCTGGCGGCACTGCAACATCGCGAAACTGAAAGACGATTTCACGGGCTTCATCCCCTTCGAGGACGGGGAGACCTTCAAATCGATCACTCCGGACGGCTACGTCGAGGGGCCCTTCGTCTTCAAGAAGAACGGGAAATACTACTTCATGTGGTCCGAAGGTGGGTGGACGGGACCCGATTACCGCGTGGCCTATGCGGTATCGGATTCCCTTTTCGGCCCGCACGAACGCATCGGCGTGGTGCTCCAGCAGGATGCGGCGGTGGCCACGGGGGCGGGACACCATTCCGTGATCCACAATAAAGAAAACGATAGCTGGTATATGGTCTATCACCGCCGCCCGCTCGGCGAGACGGACGGCAACCACCGCGTGACCTGCATCGACAAACTGGAATTCGATGAGAAGGGCCTGATCAAGCCGGTGAAGATCACGAACGAAGGGGTGAAGGCGAATCCCCTGAAATAGACGGATCCCGCCGCTTCCCACAGGGGGGTGTCGTCCTCAGCCTGCCTCGCGCCGCCGCCGGAGCAGGCCGAGGGCCCCGATGAACCCCAGCATGGCGGCGGAGGGTTCCGGCACGGCTGTCACGGCGCTGACTCCGCCGATCTTGAAGCGGTCCACGCCGCGGAATCCCTGTTTGCCCAGATGGGCACCGATGAGGACTGCGTTGAAGCCGGCTCCGTCGCCCTGGATTTCCACCTCGCGCGCGGCCCCGCTGCGGATGGAGAGGTCGTCCGTGCGGCTGCCGAAGCCGAGGTCCGCGAGATCGGAGTAGGTCAGGCCTTCCAGATCCACCGGGCCGGAGAGATTGGCCGTGTAGTAGGTCACATCCCGGTCCCACACCCCGTAGGGATCGACGATGATTTTCACGTCCTCGACCGGCGCATCGAAGATGATGAGCACCCACTCGTTGCCGCGGCCGTTATCGATCTGGTGTTCGGGGATGCGCGGGCCTTCGTCCCGGTTTGTCACGCCGAGGCCGGTGGAATAGACCACGCTCTTCCCGGCCTCGAAAGCGAGGTTCTTCCTGCCGCGGGTGTGGCTCCAGGATGTCACGCTCATGTCCAGGGCTCCATCGCCGAAGACGAGCGTGTTGCCGAATTCGTGTGCGGGCGGGTGCGTGTCCGTTTCCCACGAGTGGGTCTGGGAGTAGCCGGGCGCGGCGAGGGCCAGAACGACGCACGCCGGGAGGGCGCGGATATTCACGGGAGGGAGGGGGTGAGGGTGCAGGGAGAAGGAAGGCAATACCTTCCGGGGCAGCACCATCGAGTAAACCTCAACCTGGCCTTATAGTCAATGAGTCATGCGGTACGTGATCGCGTGGGATACCGCGCCGGGGATATCCCGCAACGGAATTGGCGGCCGCTTTTTCAAGACCTCGCCCTGCGGAGGAGCAGGCCGATGGCCGTCGCGCCGAACAGCAGCGTGGTGGAAGGCTCCGGGACGTGGACATATTCCCCGAAGTCCTCCGTGCTGCCGTCCGTAAGGCTCAGGTTCCCGTCCCAGGCGGCGTAGATGCCGAGGTTCGCGGGATCGATCCACGGCAGCGTGGTCGCGAAGAGGTCGAAGCGGATCGAGGAAGTATCGTGATAATACAGGATCATGCCGCCGTCGGCGGTCGTTTCCGGGTGCCCCTCGCCGCGGGAGTCGAAGCGGTAGCTGCCCTCCTCGTCGTGGACGTGGATACCGCTGTTCCCGTGCAACCGGTAACCGGCGAATCCGTCCGCGGCGAAGGCGCGGATGGATTCGGACTGGGCGGCCTCTCCATCGTGGTCATAGACCAGGAAACGGACGCCGGGAAGGGTGATCGGCACCGAGAAATCGCTGCCCCCTTCATAGAACGAGAAGGTCCAGGCGATGCCGCCGGTTTGCTGGAGGAAATTGCCGTCGTGCCGGTAATAGACGCCGAGATCGTCGTTGGCGTCCGAGGCATTGTAATCCGGGATCCAGCCGACCCATTGGTAGGTGCTGGTTTCGCGGAAGGACGAGCCCTGCCCGTCCGTCAGTCCCACGAAGGAGGCCCGCACGTCGATGGACGTTCCGTTGTAGGAGCCGGCATTCGCGAAATCGAGGAAATGGCGGGTGGAGTAGTCCGGTCCCAGGGTGGAACCGTTGGGATAGGTGTCGTCGGTCGGCTGGATGTTGTTGGAGAAATCCAGATCGACGTAGCTCTGCGCCGGGAGGCCGGGGGAGAGCAGCGCGGCGAGGGCGTGGGAGCGTAGGGAAATGCTGGCGATCATCGGGGGCGGGGGGGGAAAGGCGGCAGGCGTATAGCAGGCCGGACGGCCCGGTTCCACGCGAAAGAGTCACGCGATCGCGCGGGGTCCGGAAGCCAGGCGCGCGGCGAGGGCCTTCGCCAGCGCGCCGACATTTTCCTCGTCGAAAAGGGTGAGATGGCGGCCCGGCACCGGCAGGATCTCAAGTCCGCCGCGGGCGTATCCGGTCCAGCCGTAGTCCTCCGGCCATTCGACCTTGTCGCTCGGGGTCATCGCCTTGAAAAGCGTGATCTCCCCGGAGAATGGGCGGGGCTTGTAGGCTTGCATGGCACGCCAGTTTTCCTCCCGGACCTGGACCCGGCGCAGGTCGCTATGGGCTTCCGCGGGGCCGGAACTGAAGGCGGCCGCCAGTTCGGCTTTCACGCGGCGGTTGGTGGCGATCCCTTCCGCGATGCGCTCGCGCAGGCGCTCCAGGCGGGAGGGCAGGGGCAGGTCCTGCTGCTGCTGCCAGAAGGCGCCGAGACGGCCCGGCAAGGAGTAGCGCTTGGACGGGGCCACGGGATTGTGGGTGTCGAACAGGCCGAGAAATTCCACCGGCCGGCCCTGCTCCTGGAGCATGCAGGCCATCTCGTGCGCCACCACGCCGCCGAAGGAGTAGCCCGCGATCCGGTACGGCCCGCCGGGATAGGCGGCCAGCAGCAGCTTTACGTAGGCTGCGGCCGTTTCCTCCACGCTGGCGGGCGCGACCGGGCCGCTGCTGCTCAGGGAAAGCGCCTCGATGGCATGCAGGGGGAATTCCCGCGGCATGAGCTCGGCCAGGCTGCGGTAGAAGAGCACGCCGCCATCCCCGCCATGGATGCAGAAGAGCGGCGTCGCGCCGGTCTCCTCGGAGAGCTTCACCAGATGGCCCTTATCGTTCTCCGGCACCGCCGCCGGGCGGGCCGCCTGCGGGGCGAGCAGCGGGGCCAGCCGTGCCACGGTGGGATGGCTGATCAGCGCGGCCAGGGGCAGGCTCTTGCCGAATTCCCGGTTGATCCGGGAAAAGAGGCGCAGCGCCATCAGGGAATGACCGCCCAGGAAGAAGAAGTCATCGTCCCGGCCCACTTGCGAAATCTCCAGTAGCTCGCACCACAGGGCCGCGAGCCGTTCTTCCACCTCGCCCCGCGGCGGGGAAAAGGCGGCCCGCTCCGCCGGGGCGGCAGCGGCCGGGTCCGGCAGGGCCGCGGTGTCGATTTTCCCGTTCGCGGTGATGGGGAAGGAGGGCACGATCTTCACGCCGTCGGGCCGGAGGAAGGCGGGCAGGCGCGCGGCAAGCCATCCGGCCAGATCGCGGTCGTCCAGCAGGCTGCCTTGCTCGGTGAGCGCCCAGGCGAGGATGCGCTTCGTCCCGGCGCTATCGCCCCGCACCGCCACTTTGGCCTGACGGACCTCCGGGTGGGATGCCAGCACGGTCTCGATCTCGCCGGGCTCGATGCGGAAGCCCCGCACTTTCACCTGGTGGTCGCGGCGACCGATGAACTCGATGCTGCCGTCCGCCAGCCAACGGCAGAGATCGCCGGTGCGGTAGAGCTTCCGCATGCCAGTTGCGGCCTGCAGCGGCTCCGGCGCGGGGATGAAGCGCTCCGCGGTGAGCGCGGGATCCCCGTGGTAGCCGAGTGCCAGGCCGTCCCCGCCGGTGTGGAGTTCCCCGGGGATGCCCGCAGGCAGGGGCCGGCCTTGTTCATCCAGGATGAAGACGCAGGTGTTCGCGATCGGGCGTCCGATCGGGATGGAGGACCGCTCGCAATCCGCCGCGGTGATCGTGCGGCAGGTGGTGAAGGTGGTGTTTTCCGTGGGCCCGTAGCCGTTCACCAACGCCGTGTCCGGCAGCATTTCCAGCGCCCGGCGGACATGCGAGACGGAGAGCACGTCCCCCCCGGCGAGCAGATAGCGCAGGCCGCGCAGGGATTCGGGGTGTTCCTCCACCATCACCTGGAAGAGCCCGGCGGTGAGCCAGAGGGTCGTCACGCCCTTTTCCCTCACCGCGGCGGCGATCTCGTCCAGTCCGGTTCCGCGGGAAGGAATCACGAGTTTGCCGCCGTTCAACAAGGGCCCCCAGATTTCCAGCGTGGAGGCATCGAAAGAAAGCGGCGCGGCCAGGAGGAAGACATCGTCGGGGGTGATGTTGATGAAGTCGCAGCCGCGCACCAGGCGGACCACGCCGCGCTGCGGCACCAGCACGCCCTTCGGTTTGCCGGTGGAACCGGAGGTGAAAAGCAGGTAGGCGGGGTGTTCCGCCGTCACCGGGATCTCCGGTAGCGTTGCGGCCGTGGCATTGCCGCAGGCGGGAATGTCCAGGATCCGCCCCTTCCATTCCCCGAAGGCGCTGCGGCAGGCGGGCGTGGCGAGCGCGATCTTTGCCCCGCTCTCTTCAAGAAGGAGGGCAAAGCGTTCCGCGGGATAATCCGCATCCAGCGGGACATAGGCTCCCCCGGCGAGCAGGATGCCGAGCAGGCCGGCGATCATTTCCGGCGAGGGTTTGGCGCAGAGGGGAACAAGATCGCCCGGCTTCAGGCCTGCCGCGATAAGCCCCGCGGCGAGCGAACTCGCCTCCGCGTAAAGCCGGGCATAGCTGAGCGCGACCGCGCCGGACTCGACGGCCGTTTTGTCGGGAAAGAGCTGCGCCGTCGCGGCAAAGAGCGCCGGGATGCTGGCTTCCCGGGGGTATCCGGTGCTGCGGCCCGCCCATTCGCCGAGGATCTCGCGCTTCTCGGCATGGGTCAGGATTTCCAGCCGCGAGACCGGTTTCACGGGATCGGAGGCGATGTCTTCCAGCAGCCGCTGATAGTGGCCCAGCATCCGCAGCGCGGTTTCCCGGTCGTAGAGATCGCTGCTGAAATCGCAGGTCACGCGCCAGCCCTCCGCACGCTCCACCATGAAAAAGTGCAGGTCGAAGATCGCTCCCGGAGAGCGCGATGGAATCGGGATCAGATCGACCCCGCCGAAGCGGCCCGCCTTTGCGAAGGAGCGCTGGTGGGTGAAATTGACCTGGAAGAGCGGGTTGCGGCTTTGGTCGCGCTCAGGCTTGAGTTCCCGGACCAGACACTCGAAAGGAAGATCCTGGTTCTCGACCGCTTCCAAGGCGGTATCCCGCACCTGCCGGACGAATGACTCGAAGGGGGGGTCTCCCGAGAGATCGCTACGCAGGATCAGGGAATTGATGAAGACGCCGATCAGCGGCTCCA
>CBFGVD010000256.1:0-5501 GCA_965651965.1 uncultured Verrucomicrobiaceae bacterium
GTGCGCTGGCTGGAAAACATCGAACGGCGGATGGATTGGCTCCATTTTCAAGGCCTGTTCAAATATCTCACCATGCTCGGGGTGATTGCCTATGCCTGCCAGTGGGCGAATCAGGATATCGCCGAGCTTCTGGAATTCGACCGTCAGAAGATCCTGTCCGGGGAGGTGTGGCGGATCTTCACTTTCATCTTCGCCCCGATGGGTTTGAAGAGTTTCTCGGCCTGGGGCGCCTTCATGCTCTACATCCTGGTCCAGCTTTCGTTCCTGATCAGCGACAGCCTGGAAAGGGAATGGGGTTCCACCCGTTTGACTCTCTACATTCTTGTCGCCTGGGCGGGCATGGCGGCGACTCTCTTTCTTCTCGATCCGGGCTGGCTTGGCGCGGGGGCGATGCTTTATACCAGCTTGTTCTTCGCTTTCGCGACCCTGTTTCCCAAATACGAGCTGATGCTCTTTTTCCTGATCCCGGTCCAAGTGCGCATCCTGGCCGGGGTATATGCGGTGATCATGGTCCTGAA
The DNA here is from genome assembly GCA_965651965.1 of uncultured Verrucomicrobiaceae bacterium. GTDB lineage: Bacteria > Verrucomicrobiota > Verrucomicrobiia > Verrucomicrobiales > Akkermansiaceae > Haloferula. The sequence continues at coordinate 519 of CBFGVD010000256.1, forward strand.
CGGGCTCGGAAATCCCCTCGGCCTGCTTCTCGCGATTCCCGCCTTGGTCCCTTACGCCTTGTGGGTCCTGCCGGACGTGATCCACGGCCGGAAATCCCTCGTGAAAGCCGCGCAGCGGCGGCGGAAGTTCAATGTCTCGAAGCTCCCGGAAACCCTGCCCTTCCACCAGTGCGAGGTCTGCCGCCGCACCGAGCGGGATTCCGACGACCTGGAGTTCTTCGTGATGCCCGACGGCAAGGAATACTGCGCGGAGCACCTGCCGCCCCAAGCCTGAGGTCCCGCCGCGGACTTTTCCCGTGCATCCCGTGCCTTCCTCGATTCCCTTGCCCCAGATGGCCTTCGATCCTTCCACGATCCGCGCCGAGTTCCCGATCCTCGACCAGACGGTGGACGGCCGCCCGCTGGTCTACCTGGACAATGCGGCGACCGCCCAGAAGCCGCGCGCGGTGCTCGATGCCTCCCGCCGCTACTACGAGGAGATCAACGCGAATATCCACCGCGGCGTCCACCACCTGGCACGCGCCGCCACCGCCGCGCACGAAGCCGCCCGGGAGACGGTCGCCCGCCACCTGAACGCGGCCGAGCCGGCGGAGGTAATCTTCACCTCCGGCACCACGGACGGGATCAACCTCGTCTCCTCCGTGCTCGCCCTTTCCGGCCGGATTTCCCCCGGGGACGAGATCCTGATTTCCACGCTGGAGCACCACTCGAATATCGTGCCCTGGCAGATGCTCTGCGAGCGCAGCGGGGCGGTGCTGAAGGTGATCCCCTGCCACGAGGACGGCTCCCTGGATCAGGCAGCCTTCAAGTCCCTGCTGACGGATCGCACCCGGGTGACGGCCTTCAACTGGATCTCGAATGCTTTCGGCACGGTCAATCCGGTGCGGGAAATGACCGCCGCGGCACAGGCGGCGGGCTCGCTGGTGCTCATCGATGCCGCCCAATCCGTGCCGCACCTCCCGGTGGACGTGCGGGCGCTGGGGGCCGATTTCCTCGCGCTTTCCGGGCACAAGGTTTACGCACCCACGGGCATCGGCGTCCTGTGGGGCAAGCGGGCGGTGCTCGATACCCTGCCGCCGTGGCGGGGCGGGGGAGAGATGATCAAAGAGGTCACTTTCGGGAAAACCACCTACAACGAGCTGCCCTTCAAATACGAGGCCGGGACCCCGAACATCGAGGGGGCGATCGCCCTGGCGGCCGCCCTGGATTTCCTGAACGGGATCGGCCTGGATGCGATCCACAGGCACGAGGATGACTTGATCCGGCGCGCGGCGGAGGGCCTGGCCGGCCTGAAGGGCGTGCGGCTCTACGGGCCGGCGGACCGGGCCGGCGCGCTGTCCTTCGGAGTGGAAGGCGTGCACCATTACGACCTGGGAACCCTGATCGATCACATGGGGGTGGCGGTGCGCACGGGGCACCACTGCTGCCAGCCGCTGATGGCGCGCTTCGGCATCACCGGCACCACGCGGGCCTCCTTCGCCCTCTACAATACGGCGGAAGAGGTGGAAACCCTGGTGACCGCGGTGGACCGGGCGCTCTCCATGCTCCGCTAAAACGCGGCGGCCCGGCGCGAATTTCGGCCTTTCCCGCGGGGGCGGGTCGGGGGGAGACTCCGCCCGTGAAATCCGCCCTCCAGCTCTTGCTCGGCCTGCTCGCGATCCTGCCCGCACGGGGTCATTTCGAGGCCACTCCTTTTCCGAAAGTCGTCCAGCCGGGAGTGCCGCTGCGCAGCCTGGTATCCGCGGATCCGCACGCCTTCGTGGTGTACAAGGTGATTGTTCCCGAATCCACGGTCAGGCTGAATGTCATCAGCAGCGGCGGTACCGGAAATGTGGACCTCTTCGTGCGGAAAGGTGCGCACCCGACCTACAACGGCAATGATACCGACTACCGCTCCACCTACCCCGGCACCCGCCAGCAGATCCGCGTGCAGGAGCCGGAGCCGGGGGTGTGGTACGTGGGCATGCAAGCGGATGGCGGCTACTCCGGCGTCCAGCTCCATGTTCTGGCCGCGCGGAAAAAGGGAGCGTTGCCTTTCCCCGTCTTTTCCCCGCCGCCGGGCATCTACCCCGGGAACGTGGCCTGCACGATCAAGGCGCGGGCGAAGAAGTCCGTGACCCGCTTCACCACGGACGGGGAAGATCCGGACGCAGAGTCTCCGCCGGTTTCCGGGGTGCTCCAGATCACCGGCGAGACCACCGTGAAAGCCCGCGTTTTCAATGCGGCCGGCACGGCCGGGCCGGTGGCGGAGGCGCTCTACCGGGTCCGCCCGGCCGATGACGTCATCGACCTGGTGAACACCCGCAGCATTTCCCACCTGGCCTCCGCGAAGGGCGGCCGCCATCTCTTCCGCATCACCGTGAATGAGGGCGAGAGGCTCAGCGTCCAGACGGAGGGCGGGAAGGGGAAATCCATGATCTCGGTGCTCCACGGGGCGGAACCCCCTGCGGGCAAGCCGGTGAGGGGTGAGGCGACGGTGAGGCACGTCTCCCGCGTGGTGATCCCGCAGACCGCGGCAGGCGATTACTACATCGCCCTGGACGGAAAGACGGCCTACTCCGGCCGCACGATCATGGCCGCCGTGGCGGGCGACGGTCCCGACCTGCTGCCCTGGGCGGATGCCCTGCGGCCCTACGTGAGCACGGAGGAATTCTCCGAAACCTCCTGCGAGGTGATCGAGGGGCTGATCGGCGCCGGGCCGCGCCGCCTGCTGCGCTACAGCACGGAGGTCCGGAATATCGGCGCGCAGGATATCGTGATGCCCGATCCGGAGGACAATCCTTTCTTCGAGTATCACGACTGCCACGGGCACTACCATTTCAAGGGCTTCGCCGCATCCCGGCTGCTGGATTCGGAGGGGGTCGAGGTCCGCACCAGCCGGAAGGTGAGCTTCTGCCTGCTGGACAATATCCGCTGGGACAAGGGCGCGACCGTCCGCCGGCGCTTCAACTGCTCCAGCCAGGGCATCCAGGCCGGCTGGGGGGACGTTTACGACAGCGGCCTGCCCGGCCAGTGGATCGAAATCGGCGACCTGCCCGCGGGCGACTACGAGCTGGAGCTCACCGTGAATCCGGACGGGATCCTGCCGGAATACAACTACGAGAACAACACCGTGCGGATCCCGGTGACCATTCCGGAGGAGTGAGGGCGGTTCGCCTATAGCTCCTCCCCGGAAACCGGAATGATCTTCATCAAGTTCCGCAGGAGGCCGATTTTGAGCGATTCGTTCCCGTGAATGGGGATGACCAGACGTTCTCTCCGGCCTTCCTCGTAATTAACATGATGGCTGCCGTCACGCGGGCAAGGTGCCAGCCCTTCTGTTCCGCCAGTTTTGCGAGTCTCTTCCCGCTTGCAGCCTTCATGCGGCGATCTAGCGGCGAGGAGGGATTTTGCAATGATCGCCGGTCCGTCCGGACTTTCCGCGTGCATTCCGCTTTTCCCCGCCGTTCCCTGTCGGCGGGATGAGCATCGCCGACAAGCAGCAGGAGATCCTGGAGGAACTGTCTTTCTTCCCCGATTGGCAGGAGCGGTACGAGTATGTCATCGGCCTGGGACGGAAGCTTCCCGCGATGCCGGAGGAGATGAAAACGGCGGACAAGCTGATCAAGGGCTGCCAGTCCCAGGTCTGGCTGGATGCCCGGTCCGCCGGCGGCAAGGTGCACTATCTCGCGGATTCGGACTCCGTGATCACGAAGGGCATGATCGCACTGTTCGTCCGCGTGTTGGACGGGGAGCCGCCGGACGCGATCCTCTCCGCCGATCTGTCGTTCATCGACAAGACCGGGCTCAAGGAGCATCTGGCTCCCACCCGGGCAAACGCGCTGAACCTGATGGCCACGCAAATGAAGCAGCGGGCGTTGGAATTCAGCGCCGCTTGATCGCAGGAGCTTGCGCCCGGCGACAGATGGGTCTATCTCCCGCCCGTCATGTTTGAATCGATCGCCTCTCTGGGAGCCGGGATTTCGATGCTGGCCGCGAACGTGGCCATGCCGGACGTTGCCGGCCCGTGGTACGCCAGCCCGGATGCCTGGGCCGCGCTGTTGACCCTGACCCTGCTGGAGATCGTCCTGGGGATCGACAACATCGTTTTCATCTCGATCCTGGTGGACCGGCTTCCGGAGCACATGCGGAAGAAGGCCCGCTTCATCGGCCTGGCGCTGGCGATGGTGATGCGCCTGCTGCTGCTCTTCACCCTCAAATGGATCATGGGACTGGTGGAGCCCGTCTTCCACATTCCGGTGCATCCGGTGCTATGGGAAATGGTCCCTACCGCGAAGGAGCACGCGGGGAACCTGGGCATTTCCGTGAAGGATCTGATCCTCCTGGGAGGCGGTTTCTTCCTGATCTGGAAGTCCACCAAGGAAATCCACCACAAGCTGGAAGGGCAGGAGGAGGGGCACGCGGCCAAGGCCGTGGCCAGCTTCGGCGCGGTGCTCGTGCAGATCGCCTTGATCGACATCATCTTCTCGCTGGATTCGGTCATCACGGCCGTGGGCATGGCGAAGGACCTGACCGTCATGGCCCTGGCGGTGATCATTTCCGTAGGGGTGATGATGGTATCCTCCGGCGCGATCAGTTCCTTCGTCTCGAAGCATCCTTCGGTGAAAATGCTGGCCTTGTCCTTCCTGATCCTCATCGGCACCGCCCTGATGGCGGAGGGGCTGCACTTCCACATCCCGAAGGGCTATATCTACTTCGCCATGGCCTTCTCTCTCGGCGTGGAAATGCTCAACCTGAAGCTCCGCTCCAAGGGCACGCCCGCGCAGCGGATCGTGGGGGAGTAGGCGGACCTGGAGGTCGCCTGCCGGGATTGCCAGACTCAATCCGCCCCGGGAGGGGCGTATGATCCCACAAAAAAGCCGGTCCCTCGCGGAACCGGCTTTCTTGAAAAAGGGAACGATCACGCTCCCGGCAGCTCGATGAAGCCCTCGAGCTTCCGGATACGGGTGGGGTGGCGCATCTTGCGGAGGGCCTTGGCCTCGA
>CBFGVD010000257.1:0-5453 GCA_965651965.1 uncultured Verrucomicrobiaceae bacterium
TCCGCGAGTCGCTGCGCTACGGTGCGGAAGTCTTCCACTCGCTGAAGAAGGTGCTGCACGACCGCGGCCTTTCCACCGCCGTGGGCGACGAGGGCGGCTTCGCCCCGAACCTGGCCTCCGCCGAGGACGCGCTGGGCGTGATCGCCCAGGCGATCGAGAAGGCCGGCTACAAGATGGGCGAGGATATCGCCATCGCGCTGGACGTGGCTTCCTCCGAGTTCTTCGATGCGAAGCAGAATGCCTATGTCTTCAAGAAATCCGACGGCTCGGTGAAGAGCGCCGAGGAACTGGTGGCTTTCTACGCCGATCTCCAGAAGCGCTACCCGATCATCTCGATCGAGGACGGCTGCGCGGAGAACGACTGGGCGGGCTGGAAGGTGCTCACCGACAAGCTCGGTGCCACCACCCAGCTCGTGGGCGACGACCTCTTCGTCACGAACGTCGAGTTCCTCTCGAAGGGCATCGCCACCGGCACCGCGAACTCGATCCTCGTGAAGGTGAACCAGATCGGCTCCCTGACCGAGACCTTCGACGCCGTGGAAATGGCCAAGGAGAACGGCTATACCGCCGTGCTTTCCCACCGCTCCGGCGAAACGGAAGATTCGACCATCGCGGATATCGCCGTTGCCACCAACTGCGGCCAGATCAAGACCGGTTCCATGAGCCGCTCCGACCGGATCGCGAAGTACAACCAGCTCCTCCGCATCGAGGAGGAACTGGGCTCCGACGCCGTCTTCGGCGTGGGCAAGATGAAGGTCCTGCGCTGAGCGGGAGTTTCGGACTGATTTGCAAAAGGCCTCCCGGGTATCCGGGAGGCCTTTTCTCTTTCTTTCGGCGGGCCGGACCGGTTTGCCTACCCGACCAGATTCCGGGCCTGTCGCGAGGCGACCGGGGAGTGCCAGATCAAGCGGCTTGCCACCGGCGGGCGAACGCTGTCGAAATGAATCCTGTGTCACCCGCCTTGGCCCGTCCTCTTGCCGCCGCAGCCGCGCTAGCCGCGGTATCCTCCCTCCGTGCCGGGGATCCGGTGGTGCTGCTGCCGCCGGTTCCCGATCCGACGGGTTTCGCGGGGGCTTTTGCGGGGATGCAGGGGACGGTGCTGGTCGCGGGAGGCGGGGCGAATTTCCCGGACGGGAAGATGCCGTGGGAGGGCGGGAAGAAGGTGTGGCACGACCGGCTCTTCGCGCTCAATCTCGCTGCGGAAGGGGCGGCATGGCGGGAGATCGGGAAGCTGCCGGAGCCGAATGGCTACGGGCTATCGCTCACCACGAGGGAGGGCGTGCTTTTGATCGGCGGCGGGGATGCGGAGCGGCATTTCGCCGCGGTGCGGCTGCTCAGCCTGCGGGATGGCAAGCCGCGCTTCGAGACCCTGCCGGCCCTGCCGGAGCCGCTGGCCCAGATGGCGGGGGCGCTGGTGGAGCGGCGGGTACATCTTTGCGGGGGCATCCGCGGGCCTGCGGATACGCGGGCCAGGGCCGCGCACCGGATGCTGGATCTGGACGCCCTGGAGAAGGGCTGGCAGGAGCTGCCGCCGCTGCCCGCGGAGGGGCGCATCCTGGCCACGGCCGGGGCGGCGGGGGAGACTTTCATTCTTGCGGGCGGTTGCTCGCTCGCTCCGGATAAGGAGGGAAAACCGGTGCGTGCCTATCTGCGGGAAACCTGGGGCTACTCGGAAGGAAAATGGAAACGGCTTGCCGATATGCCGCGTGCCGCGGTGGCCGCGGCTTCTCCCGCTCCGGTACGCGGTGGATCCCTCTACGTGATCTCCGGCGACGACGGCAGCCAGACAGGGCTCCCGAGCCCCGCCGCGCACAAGGGCTTCACGAAAGAGATCCTGCGCTACGATAGCGGGAGGGATGCCTGGGCCGTGGCCGGGCAACTGGATCTCCCTGCGCCGGTGACCCTGCCGACCGCTCCTTGGAAAGAGGGTCACGTGCTTTTCAACGGCGAAGTGAAGCCGGGGGTGCGCACGCCGCAGGTCTTCCTCTTCACCCCGCCGGCGAAACCGTGAGTACGCTTTCCACCCCGCAATCGCCGGGCCGCACGGCATGGCTGGTCGTCGCGCTGCTCGTGCCGGTGGCGCTGCTGAACTACTTGGACCGCCAGATGCTGGCGACCATGAAGTTTTCCGTGATGCAGGACATCCCGGGAATCGGGGTGGAGGCGAATTGGGGGAAGATCCTGGCTTGGTTCAAGTGGACCTACGCGATCCTGAGCCCCATCGGCGGTTATCTGGCGGACCGTTTCAGCCGGCGGCATGTCATCGCGGGCAGCTTGTTCGCGTGGTCCCTCATCACCTGGCTCACGGGTCATGTTACGACCTACGAGCAACTGCTGTGGACCCGCGCGGTGATGGGGATCAGCGAGGCCTTCTACATCCCGGCCGCGCTGGCACTGATCGCGGACCATCATACCGGGTCCACGCGCTCGAAGGCGGTGGGGCTGCACCAGATGGGGATCTACCTGGGCGTCATCATCGGCGGCTTCAGCGGGTATGCGGCGGACAGCGCGGACCACGGCTGGCGCTGGGCCTTCGATCTTTGCGGGCTGGCGGGTCTGGCCTATGCCGTGCCGCTTTTCTTCCTGCTGAAAAACGCGCCGAAGCGGGAAGGCGAGACGCTCGCCCCGCGGATTTCACCGCCCGCGGCCGTCCGGGAGTTGCTGGGGAATCCCTCCTTTGTCCTGCTGGTGCTGTATTTCACCTTGCCCGCGCTGGCGGGCTGGGTGGTGCGGGACTGGATGCCCGCGATCCTGAAGCAGGAATTCGGCATCGGCCAGGGGAAAGCGGGAGTGAGCGCGTCCCTCTACTGGCAGACCACGGCCATCTTCGGCGCCCTCCTCGGCGGCTTCCTGGCGGACCGCTGGATGAGGCGCACGCCGCGCGGCCGGATCAATGTCAGCGCGATCGGGATGGCGTTGATCATTCCCGCCATGTTCGGCGTGGGCTATGCGCCGGAGACGGGGCAGCTCGGGGTGGCGATCGCTTTTCTCATCCTCTTCGGCCTCGGCTGGGGATTCTTCGATTGCAACAACATGCCGATCCTTTGCCAGATCACGCGGCCTTCCCTCCGCGCGACGGGCTACGGGATCATGAATTTCGTCAGCATCAGTTGCGGCGGCTTTGCCGATTACGGTTTCGGCGTCCTGCGGGACCGCGGGGTGCCGCTGTTCGGAATCTTCAGCATTTTCGCCGCGGCAGCGCTCCTGTCCGTCGTGCTGGTGCTGCTTATCCGGCCCGCCGCGGCACCTGCGGGGGCGGATTCCCGCTAAAGACCACGCTTTTTCATGTTCCACGAACTCATTCCAGCCACTCACTCCCCCTTCCATGCCGACGGGTCGCTCGCGCCGGAACTCGTGCCCGGCCAGGCCGCGTTCCTCGCCGGAAACGGCGCACGTACGGTTTTCATCACCGGTTCCACGGGGGAGAGCCATTCGCTGAGCTGCGGGGAGAGGCTGGCGCTCTACGATGCCTGGGCCGCCGCGGGCCGGGAGCACGGGCTGGCGGTGATCGCGCACGTCGGCTCGAATTGCCTGGAGGACGCGAAGACGCTCGCCCGGCGGGCGGCGGAGCACGGGTTCGCGGCCATCAGCGCGCTGGCACCTTGCTACTTCAAGCCCGCGAGCCTGGACGCTCTGGTTTCCTGGTGTGCGGCGATCGCGGCGGAGGCCCCGGGCACGCCGTTCTACTATTACGATATCCCCGCCCTCACCGGTGTTTCCTTTCCGATGGAAAAATTCATGGCCGAAGCCCCGGCGCGCGTGCCGGGATTCGCGGGCATCAAATTCACCAATCCCGATCTCGTTTCCTTCCGCCGCACCCTGGATGCGGCCGGAGAGCGCGGGGATATCCTGTGGGGCGTGGACGAGATGCTGCTGGCGGCCGCGGCCAGCGGGGCGCGGGGGGGCGTGGGGTCCACGTACAACTGGGCGCCGAAGCTTTCTACGGATCTCCTTGCCGCCCATGCGCGGGGCGATCTGGAGCAGGCGCGGCGGTTCCAGTCCGTTTCCATCGCGATGATCGATGCGATCGCCGCCACGGGATTCCTCGGCACGGCGAAGGCGCTGATGGGGCGGCTGGGCGTACCCGTGGGGCCGGCGCGCATGCCTCTGGGGAATCCCGGGGACGCGCAGGTGGACGCGTTGATGCGGCGTCTGGACGATCTCGGATTCGCGGAATGGGGAGCCCGCTTTCCTGCCGGCTGAGCACGCTGGGAAGGGACAACTTGCCCCGCGGGGCAGCTTGGGCTTTGATAGGGAAGCGAAGCCCGCCAGCCCTGCAACCCATGTCCCGACGCTTCATCCTCGCCCTCGATCAGGGCACGACTTCCTCCCGATCCATCCTTTTCGACAAGCAGGGCGAGCCCGTGGCGAGCAGCCAGCGGGAATTCCGCCAGCACTACCCCAGTCCCGGCCTGGTGGAGCACGACCCGATGGAGATCTGGTCCAGCCAGCGGGGCACGCTATCGGAGGTGCTGGGGAAGGCGGACATTTCCGGGCGTGACGTTGCGGCAATCGGCATCACGAACCAGCGGGAAACCACCATCGCGTGGAACCGCGAGACGGGGAAGCCGGTTCACAATGCCATTGTCTGGCAGGACCGGCGGACCGCGGATTTCTGCGCGCGGCTGAAGAAAGAGGGACTGGAACCGCTTTTCACGGCGAAGACCGGCAAACGGCTCGACCCGTATTTCTCCGGCACGAAATTGCGCTGGATCCTCGACCACGTGGACGGGGCGCGCCGGCTGGCGGAGGAGGGCAAGCTGGCCTTCGGCACGGTGGATAGCTGGCTGGTCTGGAAGCTCACCGAGGGGAAGGTGCATGTGACCGATGCCACCAATGCCAGCCGCACCCTGCTCTACAATATCCATGAGGGGTGCTGGGACGCGGAGCTGCTGGAGATCCTGGAAATCCCGCCGCAGATGCTGCCGGAGGTGCGCTCCTGCTCGGAGGTGTATGGCGAGACCGAGCACGGCATCCCCATCGCGGGGATGGCGGGGGACCAGCACGCGGCGCTTTTCGGCCAGGGCTGCTTCGAGAAAGGCACGGCGAAGAACACTTACGGCACGGGTTGCTTCCTGCTGATGAACACGGGGAATGAAGCCGTCGCCTCGAAGAACAACCTCCTCACCACCGTGGCATGGCAGATCGGCGGGAAGGTGGAATACGCGCTGGAGGGTTCCATCTTCATCGGCGGAGCCCTGATCCAGTGGCTGCGGGACGAACTGGGGATCATCTCCAGCGCACCGGAGTGCGACCGGCTGGCGGCCACGGTGGAAGATAGCGGCGGGCTCTACCTGGTGCCCGCGTTCGCCGGGCTGGGGGCACCCTATTGGGATCCCTACGCGCGGGGTGCCGCCTTCGGCATGACACGGGGAACGAACCGGGCGCACTTCTGCCGAGCGGCGCTGGAGGCCATCGCGTACCAGTCCGCGGACGTGGTGCGGGCCATGGAG
>CBFGVD010000258.1:0-5436 GCA_965651965.1 uncultured Verrucomicrobiaceae bacterium
GGATATCCTGGAAGCCGAGCACCTTTTGCGCGCGGCGAATGCGGACATCGGCGCCGCACGGGCGGCTTTCTTGCCCCGCGTCACGCTTACGGGCGGCGCGGGAACGGCGAGCAAAAGCCTGGGCGATCTTTTCCAGGACGGCACGAGCGCGTGGTCCTTTTCCCCCCGGATCAGCATGCCGATTTTCGACGGAGGCTTCAACAAGACGAACCTGGAGGTCGCGGAAGTGCGCAAACAGATCGGCATCGCCCGCTACGAACGGGCGATCCAGACCGCATTCCGCGAGGTGTCCGACGGCTTGGCCGCCCGGACCGGAATCCAGGAACGGATCAAGGCGTACGAGGGGCTGACCGGCGCGCAGCAGCGGCGTTTCGAGCTGGCGGACGCCCGCTACAAGCAGGGCGTGGACAGCTATTTCGAGGTGCTGGATGCCCACCAGGAGCTCTACGCTTCCCGGCAGGTTCTGATCCAGCTCCGCCTGGCCCGGCTGACGAATGCCGCGGAACTGTACAAGGCTCTCGGTGGGGGGTGGTAAACCCCGGCCGGCGGCCCGGCAGTTAACTGCTTGTCCGCCGGCCGGGTGATTTCCGGCCGATTTCCGGCCTTCCGTTATCCGGCGGAATGCATTGGCAGGGAAAGGATTCTGCCGGGGGGAGGCGCGGCCCGGCGGTTGCCCGGGATGGCGGGCCGCCGATCAATGATCGACAATCCGGCGGGCTTTCCCTTATGTTAGGGATACCTAGGGATGAAATACTCCGTGCCGGTTCTCGTTCTGTTGCCCGCGGCGTTCCTTGCCACGGCCTCGTGCCGGAAGAAGGCCGAGGCTCCGCCTGCCGCGCCACCGCCCGCCGTCATCGTGGCGGAGGTCACGCAGCAGGACGTGCCGCTCTATGTGGAAAACGTGGCCCAGACCGAGGCGGCAGCCATCGTGGAGATCCGGGCCCGGGTGCAGGGCTTCCTGACCCAGGCCCCTTTCAAGGAAGGCACGATGGTCAAGCAGGGCGAGTTGCTTTTCCAGATCGACCCGCTGCCCTACCAGGCGGCGGTGAAGCGTGCCGAGGCGGCGGTGGAAAAGGCCCGGGCCACGCTGGACCGGACCTCCGCCGATGTGGCCCGCCTGGAACCCCTGGCGCGGGAGAAAGCGGTCTCCCAGCAGAATCTGGACGATGCGGTGGCGGCGCGCCAGGTGGCGCAGGCCGAACTCGAGTCCTCCGAGGCCGCGCTCTCCCTCGCCGAACTGGATCTGGGCTATACGGAGATGCGGGCCCCCTTCGACGGCATGATCGGCGCGCGGGAGGTGGACGTGGGGAACTACGTCGGCAGCGCTTCCGGTGCCACGCTGCTGGCCACCGTCTCCACGGTGGAGCCGATGCGGGCTGTCTTCCATATCGCGGAAGGGGCCTACCTGCGCTATCAGAAGCGCTTCATGGGCGATCAAGCCGCTGCCGACAAGCACGAGGCGGCGATGGACTTCGAGCTGATCCTGGGGGACGGCAGCGTCTATCCGCACAAGGGCAAATTCGATTTCGCGGAGCGGGCGCTCGATGCCAAAACCGGGACCCTGAAACTGGTGGTGACCTTTCCGAATCCCGAACTGCTGCTGCGGCCGGGGCAGTTCGGCAGGGTGCGGGCGATGCCGGAGGAGGTGCCGGGCGCGCTGCTGGTGCCGCAGCGCGCCGTCATCACCACCCAGAGCGCGCAGGCCGTCTTCATCGTGGACGGGGAGAACAAGGTGGTCCAGCGGCCGGTGGAAACGGCCGGGCGCTACCGGGACATGTTCATCGTCCCGAAGGGAGTCTCCCGAGGCGAACGGGTGATCCTGGAAGGAATCCAAAAGGTCCGCCCCGGCATGACGGTGACGCCGATGACCTCCACTCCGGAAGACCCGCCCGCGGGCAAGTGAGCCATGGCCCATTTCTTCATCAAGCGCCGGGTCTCCGCGATCGTCCTCTCGATCCTGATCCTGCTGGTCGGATATCTGGGGCTCACGACCCTGCCGATCGCGCAGTATCCGAACATGACGCCGCCGACCGTGCAGGTCACGGCGAGCTATCCGGGTGCCAGTTCGCTGGTGGTGGAGGAAACGGTGACGACCCCGCTGGAGCAGGAAATCAACGGCGCGGAGGACATGATCTACATGTCCAGCGGCAGCACCAGCGACGGCCAGTGCACGATCAAGGTGACCTTCGCGGTGGGCAAGGACATCGATGACGCGGCGGTGGACGTACAGAACCGGGTGGCCCGCGCGCAGCCGAAACTGCCGGCGGACGTGACGAAAAACGGCATCACGGTGACGAAACAATCCCCCGACCTGCTGCTGGTGCTGGCGCTCAGCTCCCCGGACGGCACCTACGACGACCTATTCCTCAACAACTACGCCTTCCTGAACCTGCAATCCGAACTGGCGCGGGTACCTGGGGTAGGCTCGGTGTCGATTTTCACGCAGAAGGATTACTCCATGCGGGTGTGGGTGCAGCCGGACAAGCTGGCGAAACTGGGGCTGACCGCGGCGGACGTGTCCCGGGCGCTGCAGGAGCAGAATATCCAGGCCGCCGCCGGACAGATCGGCGCGCCGCCCGCGCTGCCCGGGGTGGAGTTCCAGTTTTCGGTGAACGTGAAGGGGCGGCTGGCGGATCCGGCGGAGTTCGGGGAGATCGTGATCACCACGCTGCCGGACGGGACGGTGGTGCGTCTCCGCGACGTGGCGCGGACGGAACTGGGCGGGAAGGATTACGCGAGTTTCGGCCGCCTGAACCGCGCGCCCGCCGCCTTGATCGGGATCTACCAGCTTCCCGCGGCCAATGCCCTCTCCACCGCGGAAGGATGCCGGAAGCGGTTCGAGGAGCTCTCCGCCTCTTTTCCGCCGGGGATGGAGGGGAAGATCGCCTTCGACACCACTCGCTTCGTCACCGCTTCCATCGAGCAGGTCATGCACACGCTGGCGGAAGCCTTCCTGCTCGTGCTGGTGGTGGTCTTCGTGTTCCTGGGGAATTGGCGTGCCACCTTGATCCCCATGCTCGCGGTGCCGGTATCCCTGCTCGGGACCTTCGCGATTTTCGGCCCGCTGGGTTTCACGATCAACACGCTCACGCTCTTCGCCCTGGTGCTGGCCATCGGCATCGTGGTGGACGATGCGATCGTGGTGGTGGAGGCCGTGGAGCACCACATCGAGCACGGCCTGGCCCCGCTGGAAGCCACGAAGAAGGCCATGGTGGAGGTGTCCGGCCCGGTGGTGGCCATCGCGCTGGTGCTGTGTTCCGTCTTCGTGCCGGTGTCCTTCATGGGCGGGATCACGGGGAAAATGTACCAGCAGTTCGCGATCACCCTTTCGGTCTCGGTGCTGCTTTCGGCGGTGGTCGCGCTTTCGCTGACACCCGCGCTGTGCGTGATGCTCCTGCGGCCGCGGAAGACCGTCAAAGGCCCGGTCGGGAAGGCGCTGGCGGCCTTCAACCGTGCTTTCGACCGGGTAACCGGCGGCTACGTGAACGCCTGCCGCTGGCTCATGCGCTACGCCGTGATCGCCCTGGTCCTGCTCGGTGGCATCTATGCCGGGGCGATCGGCCTGCTGAAGCGGCTTCCCACCTCCTTCCTGCCGGAGGAGGACCTGGGCTATCTCTTCGTCGTGACCACGCTGCCGGACGGCTCCGCGCAGGAGCGGACGGACCGGGTCCTCGGAAAGGTCGAGGGGATCCTGGAGAACACTCCGGGAGTGAGCGATGTCATCACCATCGGCAGCCTGAATCTCCTGAGCGGAGCGCGGAGTTCGAATTCGGGGGTCTGCATCGTATCGCTGAAAGACTGGGAGGAGCGGCAGGAACCCGCCGAGCAGGTGGACCGGATCGTGCCCGGCATTTTCGCCGCGGTGAGCGCGATTCCGGAGGCGTCGATCATTCCCGTGGTCCCGCCGCCGATCTCAGGCCTGGGGAATGCCGGCGGGGTGCAGTTCGAGTTGCAGGACCGGCGCGGCGGCACGCCGGAGGAGCTGCAGGACGTGATGAACGGCTTCCTTGTCGCCGCCAACCGGCATCCCCAGCTCGCGCGGGTCTTTTCCTTTTACAGCAACCGGGTGCCGCAGCTTTACGTTGACCTGGACCGCGACAAGATCAAGACGCTCGGAATCCCGCTGGACGGGGTCTTCAACGCCCTCCAGACGAACCTCGGCGGGCTGTACGTGAACGACCTGACGCTTTTCGGCCGCAGCTTCCAGGTGAAGGTGCAGGCGGAGCCGCAGTACCGGATGCAGCCGGAGGATATCAACGACATCTACGCGCGCAGCAACGACGGGGCCATGGTGCCTTTCAGCACCTTCGCGAAAGTGGAGTCCACCACCGGGGCCGACTTGCTGCCGCACTACAATATCTACCGGACCGCGGAAATCACCGCGAACGCGGCCCCCGGCGCAAGCTCCGGGCAGGTGATCGCGGCGATGGAGGAGCTGGCGAAGGAGCACTTGCCGGAAGGCTACGGCTACGAATGGACGGGCACGGCGCTGCAGGAAAAGCAGGCGGGCAGTCAGCAGGGCGTGATCCTGGCGATGGCGCTGCTTTTCGTGTTCCTCGTGCTGGCGGCGCAGTACGAGAGCTGGGCGGTTCCCTTCGCCGTGCTCTTCGGCCTGCCGATCGGGGTTTTCGGTGCTTTCCTGGGAGCCTACCTGCGGGGCCTGACGAACGACGTGTACGTGCAGATCGGCCTGGTGATGTTGATCGGCCTCGCGGCGAAGAACGCGATCCTGATCGTGGAGTTCGCGAAGGTGAGGCGGGAGCACGGCATGGATCTCCGGGAGGCGGCGCTGGAAGGCGCGCGGCTGCGCCTGCGCCCGATCATCATGACCTCGCTGGCTTTCATCCTGGGCGTGGTGCCGCTGGTGCTCTCCAGCGGGGCGGGGGCCGCGAGCCGCCAGAGCCTGGGGACGGCGGTGTGCTTCGGCATGACGGCGGCCACCGTGCTCGGGGTCTTTTTCATCCCCTGGCTCTACGTGGTGGTGCAGGGCCTGGCGGAAAAGATATCCGGCAAGCGCCCGGAGGCGGAGCACCCCGCGCCCGCCCCGGAGCATCCGTGACAGGAGCGAAAAAACGCCCGGCAGGCACGGGGGCCGCCGGGCGGGAAGATTCCGGGCAAAATCAGGCGACCTTCAGGACCACGGGGATGTTCCCCTTGGTGGCGTGGGAATAGGGGCACACGATGTGCGCCTGATCCACCAGTTGCTTCACCGTGGCGGGGTCCATGCCGGGCACGCTGACGGTCAGCTCCGCTTCGATGCCGAAGCCCTGTTCGTCGTCCCGCGGGCCGATGCCGACCTGCGCGGTGACGGTGGCATCCGCGGGGATCTGGATTTTCGCCTTTCCGGCGACGAATTTCAGGGCACCGAGGAAGCAGGCGGAGTAGCCGGCGGCGAAAAGCTGCTCGGGATTGGTGCCCGGGCCGCCCGATCCGCCC
>CBFGVD010000259.1:0-5431 GCA_965651965.1 uncultured Verrucomicrobiaceae bacterium
ATCGGCACCGTGTAATAGGAGCGCCGGTCCAGGCAGATCGCCCGGAAGTGAAGCGCCAGCGCCACCAGGGACTTCCCGGAACCGGTCGGGGTATTGAGGATGACGTTATTCCCGGCGAAGAGTTCCAGGATCGCCTGCTCCTGGTGATCGTAAGGTTCGACGTCCGTCTCGATCAGGTAGTCGAGGAAGACGCTCAGGATTTCATCGTTCGAGGACGGGTCGCGGAGCTTCGCGGGGTCGAGGAGGATCATCGGCGGCTGCGGGAAGCGGTGGAAGGAGCTTCAGCCCGCGTCCTGAAGTGCCTGCTGGAGTTCCGCCCGTGCCGCGGCGGCGGTGTCGCCCCGGTAGATGGAGTTCACGTAGCCGTTGTTGCCGCGGTCGAACTCCACGATCGCGATCAGGCAGGCCTCGCCATCGGTGAAGCGCGCCATGCGCTCGACGACGTAGAAGGGGCCGGGAAACTGCGGGGTCGCGTCCAGGCTCCGGATGACGCTCACGGAGGGGCGGGAGGTCCAGGAGACGAAACCCTGCATGGCCGGCTCGATCTCCTTGTAGTCCTTCTTCAGGCCCGGAGTCTGTTGCACCGGGGACATCAGCGGCCAGTAAACGTCGTCGCGGCCTTCCTTCAGACCCTCGAAGAAACGTGCGGCCACCGTTCCCGATTCCGCCTCCAGGGCGCTGTCCCGGACCTGGTCCGGTGCCTGGGTGAGGGTGGAGGCGCAGCCGCCGAGCAGGAGCCCGAGGGCCAGGAGAGGGGTCAGGAGCGGTGTTTTCATCGGTTGCAGGTCAGGTTGAAGGGAAAGGTTGCAGATGGGAAGCCCCGGCATCCGGGCATGCGGAAAGCCGGCGGAAATGCCCCCCGCCACCTCGATAAAGCCGCCGTGGGCACAACCTGTCACCGGAACTGCGCGCGGGATCCGGGATTCCCGGCCTCCTGCGCGCCAGACCGGGCGTTGCGGACAGGAGATGCCACGCACCGAGAAGGTCCCGATCTGCCGGAACTCCCGCGTTTTTCCGGCTGCGATCTTGCGCCGGGCAGGCGAGGGTGGGAGCTGGCAAATATCCCGCGGATTTCTTGTCCGGTTTCCCGCATCTTCCTCGAATACAGGATGAAGAGCATGACCGACCACGATCTCATCCATGAATTCGCAGCCAGCCGCTCGGAACAGGCCTTTCGGCAACTGGTGGACCGGCATTGCGATCTCGTTTTCAGCGTGGCACGCCGCGTGACACAGGATGCGGAGCTGGCGCGGGATGTCTCCCAGCAGGTCTTCTGCAAATTGGCGGCGAAGCCGAAATCGGTGCCCCCTGGAGTGCCGCTGGCGGCCTGGCTCCACCGGAGCTGCCGCTCCCTGGCGATCGACATGGTCCGCAGCGAGCAGGCCCGCCGCACGCGCGAAGCGAAGCTTTCCACCCCAGTCCCGATGAATCCCGAACCGACGCCCGATTGGTCCCGACTGGAACCGGTGATCGATTCCCTGATCGACCAATTGCCGGAAACCGAGCGCCGGGCGCTTGTCATGCGCTTCTACGAGAAACGCTCCCACGGGGCCATCGGCGCGATGCTGGGGCTCTCCGAGGATGCGGCGCGCAAGCGCCTGGAGCGGGCGCTGGACCGCCTGCGCGGGCTGCTGGCCAAGCGGGGGATCTCCACCAGTGCCGCCGCCCTTGCGAGCATGCTGCCCGCCCATGCCACCGCTCCCGCTCCCGCGGGCCTCTCCGCCGCTCTTTCCAAGGCCGCGCTCTCGTCCGGCGCGGCAAGCACCGCTCTCACCACAACCCTGATCGCAATCATGAGTCACAAAGCCACCATTGCCGGAGCCACCCTGTTGTTGCTTGCCGGAGTATCGGTCGTAGTCATTCCGAAGATGACCCGGGACAGGAAACCAGCCTCCGCCGCGGAGGCCGCATCCGCCGCGCCTGCCGCCGGAAGTGCCGGTTCCACCGGCACCTCCGCCCAAGCCGGGGTGCGCGGGCGATCCCGCGGAAGTACCGCCGGGGACCGCCTGACGGAGAAATACGGGGAATCCCGCACCAAGCTCTCCGCCCATCTTTCCGGGGAGTTCATCGCGCTGCTGGAGGACACGATGACCCTGATGGAACTGGCGCAGGGCATCGAAGGAGGAATGACGATGGCTTCGGAGCCGGGAGAGATCTTCGGGGACAAGACCGCGGCGCTCGCCCTTACGGAAGATCAGGAAAAACGGCTCGGCGAACTCCAGTTGGAATCGATGGAGCGGGAACTTTCCCGAATGAAGGCTGCGGTCGCGAAACTGAAAGCAGACACTCCGAAGATGATGGAAGCTCTCTTGCTTCAGGACAGCTTCAAGCGAGGGGAGATCGGCCGAGCGGAATATAAAAGCCTCCGTAAAAAGCTCGATTTGCCGGAGCAAGATGTGGAATTCACCTTGGGCGGCGGGGCCTCGGACGATCCGCTCGAGGACGAGGTCTTCGCGGAGGAGGTGCTCCGGCTGCTGAACGAGGAGCAGGCAGCCGTGTTCCAGGAAATCATGGCCGGCCGGAAGGAAAAGGAGGCTCTGGAGGAGGAAGAACCGGTGACCAGCCTGGAAGAGTTGGAGGCGCAGCTGAGTTCCGGCCGGAAGATGATCGGCGGGGCTCTCCAACTGATGGAAGGAATGAAGGAAGGGGAGTCCAGGGGCGGGAAGTAAATGTGAGGCAGGGGCGGGGCGGCGCTGCCGGTCCCGCCCTTGCCATGTCAATCGGGGATGCTGGCGGCGATCCCCCCGATGACCTCCATGAGAATGGCCCCGATATCGAACTTGTCCGGCCAGGGGGATTCTCGGTCTTGCTCCAAGCTGCGCGGTACGGGGAAGCTCTTCACCCGGCCCAAGGAGGTCCGGATCTCCCGCGCCTTTTCCGCTTCGTTCTGCTGGTGGAGGTGCTTGCCCCCGGCGCGCCACCATTCGGCGAGCCGCCGGAGTTCGCCGCCTTCCACCCAGACGCCGTGGGTCCCGCAGCGGTCGAGGATGACGCCGCTCCTGCCACCGAAATTCAGGTGGCTCATGCGCTCCGCGCACATCGGGCATTTCCGGTAGATGACCTCGTGGGTATAGCCGAAGTCCGCGGCGATTTGCTCCAACTGCACGTGATCGATCCAGACCAACGGGTTCGTCTGGGCTTCCAGCGATGCTTCCAGTTCGCCGGGATTGAAAAAGGCCCCGTGGCAGGTGCCGCAGCGCTCGATGCGGAGCGGCGGGCGGGTGTCCATCTCGATCACGTCCAGGGGGACGGAGCATTCCGGACAAAGCAGCGAGGCATCCGTGCCGAGATCACGGAAGTGGATTTGCCGCAGGTCGATGTCCTGCCGCACCCCGCAGAAGGGGCAAAAGGTCATCGAACCCTGGAGCCGGCCGCTGCAACTGGTGCATTTCACGGGGCGGACTATCCCCGCAACATCACAGCGGGGTCAATTCCAGCCGGGCCGTGGTTTTGGAACCGCCGGGGAGGGCCGCCCGCCTGGCCAACGGCGGACTTGCAATCCCTAACGAATCCGGGACGCTGCGTGCCATGACGGCTTCCGGAAATGCCGCGCCCCGGTTGCGTTCGCTCGATGCGCTGCGCGGTTTCGATATGCTGTGGATCGTCGGGCTGGCGGAGTTGGTCCACCAGCTCGCGAAGGTGTCCGGCTACGGCTGGCTGCAAGGCATGGCGCACCAGCTCGAACACGTCCCCTGGGAAGGCCTGCGTGCCTACGATTTGATTTTCCCGCTTTTCATGTTCGCCGCCGGGATGTCGGTGCCGTACGCGCTGCTGCCGAAGCTGGAGCGCGGCGAATCGCGCGGCATGCTGCTGCTGGCCATCTGGCGGCGGGCCCTGTTGCTGGTGCTGTTGGGGATCGTGTACAACGGCGGGCTGGAACTCAAATTCGCGACTCAACGTTATGCGAGCGTGCTGGGGCAGATCGGCCTGGCGTACGGGATCGCGGCCACGGTTTTCCTTTTCACCGGCACCTGGAAGGCGCGGGCGGCGTGGTGCGGGGGTATCCTGGCGTGCATCGCGGGGCTCCAGTTGCTTTTTCCCGTGCCGGGGCACGGCGCCGGGGTGCTGACGCAGGAAGGCATCGTGAACGCCTGGGTGGACCGGATGTGGCTGCCGGGAAGGCTGCACGCGACGTACTTCGACCCGGAGGGCCTGCTCTGCATCGTCTCCGCCGCCGCGCTCACGCTGGGCGGTGTGATGGCGGGGGACTACGTGCGGAGCTGGGGGGAGCCCTCCCTGACCGCCGCCGGGCGCATGCTGCTGGCCGGCGCGGCGCTGCTCCTGGCAGGCTGGCTGTGCTGGCGGCTGGGCTACCCGCCGATCAAGTCCGCCTGGACCACCACCTTCAACCTGCTGGCCGGGGGGATCTGCCTGTGGCTCTTCGTCATCTTTTACCTGCTGGTGGACTTCCTGCCGGAGTCGGACTGGAGCTTCCCCCTGCAGGTGGTGGGCATGAATCCGCTCACGATCTATCTGGCGGAGAAAATCATCCCCTTTCCGGCAATCTCGCGCTTTTTCTTCGGCGGCCTCGCCCGGCTCTCCGGCATTTGGGGAGAGGTCGTGATCATCCTGGGTGTCCTGCTGATCGAGTGGCTGCTGCTGTGGTTCCTGTGGAAGAAGCGTGTCTTCCTGCGGGTGTGAGGCGCGAGCTCAGGGCGCCGAAGGCGCGGCGGCATCCTGGAAGGCCTTCCGCACCTCCGAGCCGTCGGAATTCGGGAAATTCGCGCGCTGCACCAGCAGCACGTAGGCGCGGCCCTTCGCGGGATCGATCCATGCCTGGGTGCCGTAGGCTCCGCCGTGGCCATGGGAGCCGGGGGAGAGCGCGGCGGTGACGCCCTGGGGCTCCCGCACCACGCACCAGCCGAGGCCCCAGCCATTGCCCGGGGTGAAGCCGGTTTTCAGCTCCCCGCTCTGCACGGTGGTCATCTGCTTCACGGATTCCTCCTTCAGGTAGCGGCGGCCGTCCAGTTCGCCGCCGCGCAGGATCATGCGGGCGAATTTCCCGTAGTCCTCCGCGGTGGAAAAAAGGCCGCCATTCGCGCGCGGATAGCGCTCCCGGCTGGTCAGGGGCTTGTTCCCCAGGAACATGAGCCCGGCCTTTTGAAGCTCGCCCGCGGGATTCCGCGAGTAGGAAACGGCGAGCCGGGCGGCCTGCGCTTCATCCGGGTAAAAGGTGGTGTCCTTCATTCCCAGCGGGCCGAAAAGGTGCTTGTCCAGGAAGGAGGGGAAGTCCTCCCCGGATACGATCTCCACCACGCGGGCCGCGGTATTGATACCCGTCTGGCAATACTCCCACTTGCTGCCGGGCTGGAATTTCACCGGCTTGGAGGCGATCAGCGGCATCAGGGCTTCCAGGGTCGCGATGTCGCCCGATTCCTGCGGCGAGACCTCGCTCAGGCCGGTGCTGTGGGTCAGGCATTGCTTGAGCGTC